>CAYPKC010000045.1:0-6259 GCA_964411215.1 uncultured Eggerthellaceae bacterium
ACATCCCCCTGGTCAGTCAGATAATAAAAGAGAAGCTCCGCACCTAAAATGTCTCGCAGGCACACGAGCATATCTTTGTCATGGTCATATAAAACAACTGCGAACTGCCCATTGATGTGCAGCCCCATATCGGTCTCCCACGTCTCATAGGCTTTTGCCAGAAGCGTCATCTCGCGCTCATACCGAGAGAGCCCTTCGATTTCAACGCTCAACTCTTCTGCAAGCTCAGCATAATTACGTATTAAACCTCGGTAAGCTTTAACCTCTATCATGTATTCCTGTGCTTTCCCATCGTGCGTTTCACCCATAACCCGCACTGTTTCTTGCGTGGAACTTCTATTGCTGCTTGGGCAGAGCGCATCTCTCATTGCATACATTACCCGCCGCACAACTCAGGCATGAGCTTTCAACCCGCGCGCTCTAACCTCATCTGCTTTTTGTTACATCCACCGAACATTAACGAGCGTAGGCACTTTTTTTGTACTAGTATAATGTTTTATCGAATTCAGATGGTAAAGACACAGATTCCAGCAGGAGGCACATACATGAGACCAATGGAATTCACGAAACGAACGCTTGCAAACAAAGCGATCGACTATCTCCTCGAAGATCCAGTAAACCATATGGAATCAATGATGAATACCATTAACACCGTTGTTCCAAAGGCTCTTTTTGAATCTCAGAGGAAAGCTTTCACGAAGGCAATCGACGAAAAAGGCAACTGGTATCAGCTGCTCTGCCGTATTGCCGACCTTGATCCTGAAATCGTCGGACCTATGTTCAAATGCTTTTTGACCGAGGCAAATCTGATTGCTTGGGATAAGCAGGAGAAAAACCGCGAAAAGCTGAAATGCAATATTCCGTGGGCAATCCTTCTTGATCCTACGAGCGCTTGTAATTTGCATTGCATCGGATGCTGGGCTTCTGAGTATGGCCATAAGCTCAATCTGACCTACGAAGAGATTGACGACATTATCAATCAGGGCACCGAGCTTGGCACGCATGTGTATATCTACACGGGCGGCGAGCCCCTTGTTCGCAAAGCCGATCTCATCAAAATCTGCGAAGCACATCAAGATTGCGCATTTTTGTGCTTCACGAACGCAACGCTCATTGATGATGAGTTCGTCGAAGAGATTTCGCGCGTAAAGAACTTCATTCCTATCATCTCTGCAGAAGGTACCGAAGAGACCACTGATTCGCGCCGCGGCGAAGGCACCTTCAAAAAGGTAGATGCCGCCATGGACAGGCTGAAGAAGCGCGGCATCCCGTTTGGTGTTTCCATTTGCTACACCAGCGAGAACTGCGATGCGGTTTGCACCGAGGAATACTACGACTGGCTCATTGATAAGGGTGCTTTCTTTGCATGGATCTTCACCTACATGCCCGTTGGAAAAGACTCGCCCACCTCGCTCATGCCCGACCCAGAGCAGCGCACAAAGCTTTACAAGTTCAACCGCGAAATGCGCTCAAAGAAGCCTCTGTTAGTGCTTGACTTCCAAAACGACGGCGAATTCGTTGGCGGCTGCGTTGCTGGCGGCAGAAGGTACATGCACATCAACGCTAATGGTGATGTGGAGCCGTGCGTATTCATCCATTACTCCAACGTCAATATTCGCGACGTCTCCTTGCTCGAAGCCTTGAGATCGCCGCTTTTTATGGGCTACTACAACAACCAGCCTTTCAATGACAACCATCTTCGTCCGTGCCCCATGCTCGAAAATCCCGAGTGCATCGAGCAGCTGGTCGAAGAATCCGGTGCCCATTCCACCGACCTTGTTGAGGAAGAGAGCGTCTACGAGCTCACAGCTAAGACCCATCCTATGGCAGAGCGTTGGAAGCCAGTGGCAGAGAAGATCTGGACTGACGAAACGGATGAGCGTGCATCCGAGCGTCACCGCGATGACCTTGGCCAGGCAACGTCTGACTTGAAGAAGTTCCAGGAGCATGGCCGCAAGATCTACTCTGCATTTGACCCCGACCGCGATCCGCGCAATATGGCCGAGAGGGCTGCCTCCAAGTAACATGAGCGCTACGGGTCGCATTAGTTGAAGCGCGCCGCTTATCATGGTTTCGACCACATGAGACACTCTGTTTGCTCAGCCCCCTGTATATACAGGGGGCTTTTATCATCTGCTTTACTTATGTATTGCAAATCAGTGTACAAGCTTGCTTTGTCCCGCACTCTCACGTAATTATTCGAAAGAGCCTATGGAAAACCTTTTTGGCATATTTGGACAGATGATCACGCTCTTCGCCATTATCGCTGTTGGCTATGTGGCAAAACGTATTGGTGCTATGACGGAGCAGTTCGATCGCATGCTCTCAAAGCTCATCTTAAACATTGCCCTTCCGGGACTTATTATCGGATCTGTCCTCACAGCAAGCGAGCTTCCGACTTTTCAAGATATCCTCATTACCTTCGGCATATCGTGTTTGAGCTTTGCCGTCGTCATTTTGATAGCCTATATCGTCACCTTTGCTCTGCGCATACATGTCGGCAACCGTGGCGTCTTTAAGTTCATGCTGTGCTTTGGCAACGTCGGCTTTATCGGATTTCCCGTGCTCTCTGCGATCTACGGATCAGACATCCTCATTTACGCCACCGTCTTCAACTTGCCATTTAACGTACTCGTATTTACTATTGGCGCCTGGTTTCTCACGCAAGACAATACCGAAGACGTGAAGGTCGCTACGACCTGGCGTACCTTTTTATCTCCCGCCATCATCTCCTGCATTATTGCAATAGCGCTCGCGTTGCTTGAGATTCACAATGTCCCCGTTATTGGAGATGCTTTCGCAACCCTTGGCTCCCTGACCACGCCAGCAGCGCTGCTCATTATCGGTTCATCGCTTGCCAATATGCCTGCCAAAGAGCTTGTTGGAGGACCGCGTCTTTGGACAGCTTCTCTTTTCCGCTTGCTTATTATTCCGCTTGCGACGTGGGGGATTTTCCATTTCTTCGTGACCAATCCTATGATTCTTGGCACGCTTGTCGTGATTTCCGGCATGCCTGTTGCAACGAACGGCACCATGCTTTGCTACCAATATGGAGGAAACACCCACACCATGGCGCAAGGGACTTTTACCACGACCGTGTTTTCGCTCATCTCCATCCCGCTTTTGGTGCAATTCTTAACGTTTGTGAGATAACAAGAGGCAAATGACGCCGGCTTTCGTTTGACGGCAGCGTGAAAACCACAGCGTGGGGCTGCGCAGCATGAAAAGCGCCACGGATAACGCGGTATAAAACGTACGCAATAGGTATTAAAAGAGTGGTGTTCCCGCGGGAATCGAGTTGTCCGCGAACAAGATCTTATAGTTTTGAGCTTTGCCGCATTTGGCAGCAAGCAGCATACCATTGCTCATGACGCCGCAGATCTCGACCGGTTTTAAATTCTCAACGACTAAGATCTTCTTTTTAAGCAGATCTTCAGCCGTATACGCATCTTTTGCCGACGACACGATCACGCGCTTTCCCGTTGAACCTTTGCACGTTATCTTGAAGCACTTCTCTGAGCCCTCGATATCCTCTACCTTGATAATTTCGTCAACGTGGAGTCCCAGATGCTCAAAATCTTCAAGAGAAGCAAATCCGTCTGCATCGGCCGCTGCGGCTGCTTCTGCCTGCTCAGCCAAAAGCGCATTGCGTCCAGCTTGCAGAACCGACTCAACTTCTTCGGAGGTGATCTGGGAGGAGAAATCAAGCAGGTTGATATAGCGCTCTTTATCAAACGCCGCCAAGAACAGATAGAGTCTCGGTCCTTGATCGCGATCAAGAAGCAAGTTATAGACATTGCGGAAGAACTTTGTCTGAATCCCTTTGAGCGCCTTTGCATTCTCAACTACTTCAGCATCTGCGAACTGCTTAGGAATCGCGTAAAGAAGATTTTGCAGCTCGTCTAAGGAGCCTTCAAAAGCCGAAAGTTGCTCGAATAAGCTTGCCACTTCTTTTCGTTCAATCTCGTCAAGACGGGCATAGTATGCCCAATTACGATCCGTACGCAGGCGATACATGCTTGCCGGATCACATTCTGAAAGCCAGAATTGCGCCTTCTCCAAACGCTCGCCAAAGTCTTTGCGCGTAAAGCTGCGACCGGTTCGCTGCATAATCTCTTCGAGCAAAGCTTCATCGAAGTTCACAATCGAACCGAACTGAACAAGATCGCTCATGGGAACTGCGTCAACATGCCTTCCCTCTATAGCGCAGAGCTCCATGGTGGTTTCGTCATTTTCTTGCAGCTTGCCTGTACCAACCGCACCAAGCATACGGTCATACGTCGCATATTGGCGCAGGATTTCATCGTTGAAGCAGAAGTCGAATGCCTTCATAGGATCGGTCTTGGCATAAAGCCACAAGATAACTTCTGGCTGATAGAGGTTGAGCAAGTAGGCAGGCGTGAGATTAAGCCCGGACGAGCTTGACATCTTTCCCGATACCCCTTTAATGCCAATGAACTCATAGCCTTGGAATAAAGGCGGCTCAATATCGAATATCTTGCGCGCTATGACTTTCGAGGTGTCATAACTCCCGCCGGGGCTTGCGTGGTCTTTTCCACCTGGCTCGAAATCGACGCCTTCATAGCGCCATCGCATAGGCCAGTCGACTTTCCACGGAAGCTTGCAATTAAAGTCTTTCGTGAAATCAAACGTGCCTTGATACCCGCATGCGCACGTGTATTCTGCCTGCGTACAATCTTCGCTGAGCGATACGATGTGCGTGGTATCGCGCTCACAAGAAGGGCAATAGATGTTGACCGGATAGTAGGCATCCCGTGCGCCTTCCTCGGCATCTTGGGTGCGGAATGACTCCAGAATATCGAAAATCTCGCCGCGCTTTTTCAGACATTCTATGATGTCAGACGCGTATTTTCCCGATCGATACATCTCTGACTGATGGCGATAATCAAGGGCGATACCGAATTTCTCTATTGCCTCACAAAATTCTTTCTCGAAATGCTCGGCATAACTTGAGCAGCATCCAAACGGATCAGGCACATCGCAGTACGGCATGCCGATATATTGCTCAAAGCCGGGAGCGATTGCTTCCACGTTTTTCGGCACTTTGCGAAAGCGGTCGAAGTCGTCCCACGAAAACAGCACCCGTGCGTTCCTGCCGCGCTTTAAAAGAGCGCGCGCGACAAAGAGGGCGGTCGCAACGTCGCGGAAATTACCAATATGCACCGACCCTGATGGACTGATACCTGCCGCGCATACATATTCGTCTTTATCTGGACGCGCTTCAATAATCTTGTCGGCGATCTGTTCTGACCAATGCATTCGTAACTTCCTTATGATCTAAGCTTTTAAGAGTGTTTTTCACAGAGCTGTTTATTTTACCCTGAATTTGCTGTTTTTGTAGGGCTCACGCTGGTGGTATACAGAAGCTCGTGATAGATCTTTTCGTCGTCTTTGCCATAGACATTGAACACCACATGCATATCAGGTTGTTCGGCATCAAGCCATGCGCGCACGGTACGCACTGCAATTTCTGCAGCCTCCATTTTCGGAAAGCCGAATACGCCTGTGCTGATACAGCAAAAGGCGATATCCTTCGCACCAGCATCGGCGGCTGCCGCAAGACAGCTCTTATAGCAATCGGCGAGAAGAGAGACGTCTACCTTGGAAGGATGCCCACTCGCAATGGGGCCTACGGTGTGGATAATCCATTTCGCTGGCAAGTTATAGGCAGGGGTAACTTTGGCCATACCTGTCGGTTCAGGATAGCCTTGCTCGTCCATGATACGAGCGCACTCTGCACGCAATTGAATACCCGCATAGGTATGGATGGCGTTATCAATACAGAAATGTCCCGGGATCCAGCAACCCAGCAACTGCGAATTTGCCGCATTCACAATAGCGTCAATCGCAAGCGTTGTAATATCGCCCCGCCAAAGACTCAAACGCTCATCTTTCGGCGTGCGGGGAAGGTCGCTCGCATACGTTATGCCGGCTTGATCAATCTGTGCTTGAAGCATGCGATCTTGCGCAGCCAAAAAGGTATCGGAGGCCGGAAGCGGCTCACGCGTATTTACTAGGTCGCGATACGCGCTGAAGAGCTTTTCTTGTGCGTCCCTGCAAACAGCTGGATGACCTGCCTCAGACAGCCCTGCGAGCTTTCGCTTTTGTGCGGCTTCGTCTGAATCAAAGCGCTCATTGAGCAGATATTCAACGCAATATGCAAGATCATCCAGCATTGCCATCGTGCCTATCATGCAGCATCTTCGCTGCGTTTCTTATAACAGCTACCCAGCCAGGG
>CAYPKC010000045.1:6359-9250 GCA_964411215.1 uncultured Eggerthellaceae bacterium
GTGCCTATCATGCAGCATCTTCGCTGCGTTTCTTATAACAGCTACCCAGCCAGGGCATACCCGCCGCTAGTTAGCCAGGGCATATCTGCCGCTAGTTAGCCAATGAGTATCCACCGTCAATGGTGAACACCGCACCGGTGATTTGTTCGCTTGCATCAGATGCGAGATAGATTGCCATAGCAGCAATTTCAACCGGCTTGCCCCAACGACCAGTCGGCGTATGCTCTGTCCAGAACGCAAAGAGCTTCTCGAGTTCTTCCGCATCTTCGCCCGGCGTCAAATCTGACTCGGTATAACCGGGAGCAATGGCATTGACGCGAATGTGGTAGGGAGCCCATTCATGGGCAAGCATCTTGGTCATACGATTCGCACCTGCTTTTGCAGCACTGTAAGACACCATACGCTGCGGAAGGTTCACGATGTCAGCCGCATTAGATGTGATGTTGATAATGCTGCCCCAACCTTGCTCGCGCATGTATTTGGCAACATGGACAGACATTTTGAAGTAAGCGCTCAGGTCAAGGTCGATGACCTTGTTCCAGTCCTCGAAGTTGTTCTTATCTGCATCGATGGAGTCGAAGAAGGCAGTTGCGCCTGCGTTATTGATCAGAACGTTAATGCTTCCGAAATCCTTGGCTACGTTCGCTACAACCTCTGCGATAGCGCCATCCTCAAGAAGGTCGCACGAGTAGTACTTGATCTTGCATCCTGGATACTTCGCGGTGATTTCCTCAACAACGGCAGCACCTTTTTCTTTATTGCGCCCGAGGAAAGCGACGTTTGCGCCCATTTCGCAAAATCCATCAGCCATACCTTTTCCGAGCCCCTGCGTGCCGCCGGTGATAAGGACGTTGAGACCTTCAACACTGAAAGCATTCTTCATGGATGTGATCATGATGACACCTTTCGTCTGAGAACCATGAGATATAAAAAGTATATCGGTCTCATGCCTCAAACGACGCTGGGAAGCCGCGCTATTTTCCCACTTTTAGTTTTGCGTCATTTTCTTGAGCTCTGAAGCCATGGATGCGCGTCCCTCTACCAAGACCACAATGATGAGAGCTGCGGCACATAAAGAGCTTAGCCATACCATGGGATCCCACGAAACGCAGCCGAGGGCAAGGAGCACAAGCGGAATGATGGCCAAGACGATCGCGAACAAAATGTATTTCGCGTAGCCGACAATGAACTTCGAGCGGAAGGTCGTAAGAATTGCAATATCGAATAGCGATGCCATCGCACAAGCTGTTGGAGCGACAAACGTAGAGACCTGTGTATCCCCCGTTGCCATAAACCACAAAAGCGCCATGGCGACAATCACAAGCAAATACCTTTGCACGCTTCGCAGAAAATCTGGCGCATGCATCATGATGTTGCGGACAAAAACGTAATTCAGCACAACAGCGATGCAGGCAAGAACAATATTCCACGCAGATGATCCCACGTAGATACAAAGCACTATCACGGCTGCCATAACGGCAAGCATCACGCCAAAAAGCACGCGCTTAGCCGTTTTGCTCTGATGCAAAATGGGCAGGTCAGGGAATGGATAGTGCACCTTCATGGGAGTAGGCGCGTTCTCTTTAGGCGTAATCGACCTGCTTGCATTCAGCTGTCCGTGAAGTCCCAGCGAGTCAAGCTTTTCAATAAGCGTCCACACGAAAGCATGGTCGGTCAATATGGTAGATATACTCAAGCTCAGGTCATCACCATACGTACATGCCGTGAAATTCAGCGAGCTTGTCGACGTCATTACATTCATCGCTCGTATATACGGGGTAGCAGCTGGCGGCATTTTTATGATGCCGAGATTTGAAAAAGCAGAAGTTACATCGCGCGCTGAAACAAGATCGGCGAAATTGAGTGCCGCATCCTTCAAAAAGACGGGGGCAAAGCGCAAAAAGGGGCTCTTCTCAAGCTTGACCATGCGATTCATACGACGCTTGATCATATCCGGCTTCACCGCTTGCACAATTTGCGCCTGAACGCTTTGCGCAATCTCTTCAAGCGGCCCTTGCGATTGTTCGACTGGGTATGACGCGTATGACAAACCAAAAAAGTTCCTGAGCGTCACCGAGCCGAATATGTCTCTCAGATCAACGGGAACCGTCAGGCAGATATAACGATTAAGCTGCCGTTTGTGCGCCCCCGCTTCCTTGCCGAGAGCAGAAATGATTGCGGCAATGAGCAACGACGTGACGCTTACCTCCGCCTCTTTTGCCTTGGCATGAACCTGTGATGCACTCAGATGATACTCCAGATAGAGCGGCTGCGTTCTATCGCATGCCCCTTTGATATGGGCAGCTTTAGGGAGAGAGGTTGAAGCAGCCTTATCTCGTTCGTAGTGTGCAGAAAAGCTATCTTCAGAGTCTGCTTCACGCCCTTCGCTACACTTGGACTCCCATGCCTTTTCCACGGCATCCCTGACACCATAGCGGGCTTCTATGTAATAGCCGAGCAGGGCTTTGAAAAACTGAAGGCTTCCCCGTCCATCTGAAATCATATGGGAAGCTTCAAAGTTCACGCGCTTTTCGAAATAGCTCACGCGAAAAAGCGTGCTTGTACGTCCCTCGTGGATCCTTGCGCATGGCAGGAGCTCTTCTTTGGATACGGTAGGAACACTTTGAGCCTGTTCAAGATAATGCCAAAAGAAACCGCTGCGCAACTCGACGTTAAAACTCGGATAGTGTTGCACCGCGCTTGCAAGAGCTTCTTGAAGATAGTGGGGATCAACCTCATCTGTCATCTCTGCAGACAAGCGGAACACCGTTTGAGTCGCATTGCCCGCTTGGGCTGCATAAAACTTGCCGACATTATCTAATTTGTACCAAGGAGGTGCAGCCATGCCGAGCCTTCCTTCTCAGGCAATGTATCACCATCAAGGAAATGGG
>CAYPKC010000046.1:0-9245 GCA_964411215.1 uncultured Eggerthellaceae bacterium
TTCTGTTGAGAAAATCGCAAGGGATTTCGGAATGAGCTCACCTGCCACAACATGAAGAGTTGTCATAATGAAATAGCCAATAGCGACAGCACAGATGGAAATAACGGCTTCGGGCGCATGGAAAAGTTCAAAGAGCGGACGAATGAGTGCGGCAAATACCGGCTCGCCAAGCCAACCTAGGGCAAGAGAGGCAAGGGTGATGCCTAGCTGGCATGCTGAAAGATACGCATTGACGTTTTGCGTAATGGTCAGGGCGTTTTTCGCACCGGGCTTTCCTTCCGAAACCGCTATCTCAACCTGCGACCTTCGGACACGCACCAAGGCGAATTCCGCAATGACAAAGAAGGCATTCATTGCCAAGAATAAGACAACGAGCACAAGACTGATGATTATGGTTACGCCGTTAATAATGACACCGCTTTCCTTTACAAACACTACTCATGACGGCAAGCATTTCATCGATGCTGTCTGCTTGGTAAAAGATTATATGAGAATGCAGAAGCCTTTGCCCACATGTTTGAGATTGATTCATTCATGTTAATAAATCGAGACAACGGGGACGTAGCTTATTGTCCCGATTGGGCATAAAAGAAGATGGCGCGGCATGACGCTGCGCCATCTTCTGTAACTTGAAAGTTGTGGTGCGATCTTACGATCGCGGTGAGGAACTACCAGGCAAACGAATTGTCACCACGGCCGGGCTTCAGCTTGACTTCTTTGCCAATGCGGATAAGACCAAGGCCATAAGGCTGCGGTTGCCCAAATTCCTTCTTCTCGATGTTGAGCTCTTCAAGAATATCTTCGAACTTCTCGTCAGCTGCAAGACGTCCGTTGATGTACTCGATACGCTCTTCATCAGTCATGTTCATGAATGTATCGCGATCCATGTCAGTTCCTCCATCTAGATTGTCAGTAGTACTGCGCTCGCGCTCTTTGATTAGTTTAGCACGAGCGCATGATACTAGCTTCTAGTTCGGCTTAAAAACAACGACTTTCTCACCGAGCGTCTTTGCTTTTTCCATAAGCTCGTCTAAGGGACCATAGTCCATGCAAGCAGCCAGGCAGTGCTTGACGCACATCGGCTTTTTGCCTTCATCAAGACGGGCTGCGCACAGATCGCAACGATCGGTCGGGCACGGGATGTAATCCCAATCCCAGCCATCGGTCAACGTAGCATTGTCCTTCTTCCAAGGCCCTTTCTCGAAGACGACGATGCCGAATTGATCAGGCTCTAAGTTGTGCTCTTCCTGGCAAGCAATTACACATGAACGGCAGTTGCTGCAGTACTTGTAGTCTATAAGAAGACCATATTGCGAGTAATCGGCCATGACGCATCTCCTCTCTTAAGCCTCGACGGAAGCAGCGACGTTGTATACGTTGTCGTCTGGTCCCGATGCCTTACGAATATCTACCATAATACCCTTGGCCGGGCAGCCAAAGCCGAGGTTACCGACGCAGAAGTGCGGAACCAGCATGTTGAAGTTGGACTTGAACACGCCATACAGGTTCGGGAAGTCGCCTTCCTGCTCAGGGAACCACCAGCCGTGCTGGCAATGCACAACGCGCTCGTCGATAGTCGGAACAAGCTGTGCGCGCCAGTTGCCATGGCCGAACAGATTGAATACCTGTACCCAGTCGCCTTCTTGGATACCGTAGCGCTCTGCCGTAACAGGATTGATCTCTACATAGGGATCGGGGTTCAGGGCACGCAGTCTTGGGATCTGGCGATGCTCGGAGTGGAACGATGCCACGGAGCGAGCACCAGACGTCGCCATCAGCGGATAGCTGTCAGCAAGATCAGGACGGCTGACCTGTGAGTACGGCGGCTCCTCGAAGTAAGGCATTGGATCCTCGCCCCATGCCTCATACAGTACTGAGTAGAGCTCGAATTTACCGGTAACGGTGTTGAAGCCAGGCTCGCCATCGTTACGCATCATGCCCTTTTCGTACTTCTTGTAGGTCATCGGCGGGAAGTACACGCCCATTTCCTTGAACTCGTCCCACGTAAACGGCAGGAGCTCTTCTTCTGCGAGCTGCTCTTCGAGCCATTCCTCGATGTTGTTGTAGCTAGCCCAGTTTGCATGCGGCGTGCAGCGGCGGCCAACTTCCCAGCAAATCTCAAGGTCAGACTTGGTGTCGCCGGTGCTCAGAGCTTTTGCCATGCAGCCGAGCCATACGTTGTTGGACATGTAGTACGGAATAACGAAGCCGTCATGCTCTGCGAAGGTTGACATCGGCAGGAACAAGTCAGCAAGTGCTTCGATAGTCGGGTTCATGAACAGGTCCTGAGCCACGATGTAATCGCGGTTGCGCAGGGCGCGATACCAACGCTGCGGCTGCTCGGAGTTCGTCGGCGAGAGCAGGTTGGTCGAGTTGATCCATACCATGTGGATGGCATACGGGTCATCAGTCTCAAGGGTGTCAAGCGTCTCGTCCGGCATGGTGGAGGCCATGGTGGCGGCAAATGCCGGCCACTTGTCAACGCCGATACGCTTCTTCCAAAGCTCGTCGTCGATGTACTTACGAGAGTCGGTGCACCACTTGCCAAGGCGTACAGAAGGGTCACCCACGGTAAGGCCGCCCGGAACGTCAATGTTGCCGGTCAAAGCTTCGATGCAAAGAACAGCATGTCCAGCCTGAACGCCGTTCTTGTTCTGGTCGATAGCAAGGCCCCATGCAATAGACATCGGGTGGTTGTTTGCCATGATGCGGGCAACTTCGCGGATCTGGTCTGCCGGAACCCACGTCAGCTTCTCGGCAACCTCAGGCGGATACTCGTTGCAGCGCTCTGCAAACTCTTCAAAGCCATAGCACCAATTGTCGACAAAATCATGATCGTAGAGGTCTTCGTTGATAATGACGTTGCAGATGGAGAGTGCAAGAGCTGCGTCCGTGCCCGGCTTAAGCTGCAGGGTGATGTTGCCCTTGCGTGCGCCAAGCCATGTGATACGCGGGTCGATGCAGATGATCTGCGTACCGCGCTTCTGCAGGTCGATGAGCGAATGGCCGAAGAAGCCGTCGCCGTTTGACCACAGCGGCATCTTGCCCCAAAGCACGACTACCTTCGGTACCTCGAAGCGAGGGTCATCCATACGATCCGGGAAGTAACCGGTGTCGATTTCGGGATAGCCAGCGCCCAGGATGTAGTCAGCAACAGAAGCACGCGGGCCATAGCAAGACCAACCAGATTGCGAATAGCAGAAGTTAGGCGTATTCAGCACAGAGAACGCCATGGGATAGTAGAACATGCAAGCCTCGCGGCCAGTACCACCCAAAACGAGAACTGCCTCGTTGCCGTACTTTTCGCGAACCTCGAACAGATGTTCTTGGATCAGGCCATAAGCCTCGTCCCAGGTGATCTGCTCCCATTTATCCGACTGGCCACGATATTGCGGGTCGCGCTTCATCGGATAGATGATACGGTCAGGACTGTACGTGTAGTCCTTGAGTGCCAAGCACCTGGCGCAAAGACGTCCGTTGGTAATCGGGTGAGACTCGTCGCCTTCAACATGGATCAGCTTGCCGTCCTTGACGGTAAGCTCAACTCCGCATCCTACGGGATGGTCTCCTGGAGGCGACCATGCGCATGTACGGAAAACAGTTGAGCCATCAGGCTGCTCTGTTTTCCACTCGTGTGGAAATTGCTTATCCATCCTTCACCTTCCTCTTCTTCCTCTTCTTTGTTTTGCCTGCCTGAAACAGGCCGTTGATAACAAGCTAAATGACCGCGGCGGAGCAATCAATAGTCCATTCAAGATGATTTTCCTATAGAAGGGGTTCAAATTGAAGAATAAAGGCATACACCTTACGGGTGTATGCCCCGACGTTTGCGCAGGTCAGAGCTTCAAAATGGGAGTGCCCCTGCGCGTGAAAAGAAAAAGGAGCCAAAATCAACAAAGATGCTTGAAAACTAACGATCTTTGTCCGATTTTGACTCCGGAAATAGCGCCCGTGGGGCAGAATTTATGAGAAAGAATGGCCGTGCTTTTCCATAGCGGCCTTGAACGCATCGCTGTTTGGCATGGCAATCATAGGCTTTCCGGTCGCGTGCGCCCGTACCGCATCAAGCTTGCGATACTTCTCATCCACATCGGCTTTAAGCACCGTGTCTTCTGTTCCGTCGGAGTTTAAGAAGACCGCCGTTTTGGTCAGCATCTCAGCAACCTTTGCGCGGAGTGCCAGATCGCGGATGGTGTCGATTTCGCCGCTCTGCTCGGCTTGCATGCGCGACTCGTACGTTTTCTCCGGCGTTGGCTGCGAGAACATGGCGTTCACGTCGCTATCGGCAAGCTCAATACCTTCATGAACCGCATAGGCGGCAAGCGCAATGTCTTGCGCAACGCGTTCGCGAGCGTCGCGTGCCATCTGCGCTTCAAGCTCTTCTTCGGTCATATTCTGCATGGCAAGATACGTTTGCACATCCATATCGTACTGCTTGAGGAAGTTCTTAAACTCGCGCTTGAGCTGCTTGGATACGCCGTTGACCGCGTCTTCAGGGACATCGCCTATAAGGCGCTTTCCGATTTCAGCAATAACTTCGTGCTCGATTTGCTTGAGATATTCGCTGCGTTTGTTCGCTTCAATCTTTTTGCGCGTTCTGTCTTCGAACTCGGTCACGTTGTTCGAAAGGGCAATGTGTCCGCTAACCCATTCATCGGTGATCTCCGGCACATCGAGTTTGCGCAGCGCGAGCACGGTCACAACGGAATGCAGGTCGATAACATTTGGCTCGCCGCTGCCTTCGCCGTTTTCACGATTGCCGCCGCAGCCGCCATCGGTCGGGCTCTCGCCTGAAGAAGCGACTTCCGAATAGTCTTCGTAGACGAAATCGACTTCAACGGTGTCGCCGACTTCTTTGCCGACCAAGGCGTCCTCAATTTCAAAAGGAAGGCTTCCGGCGCCAAGCTGGACGTCAACCGCCTCGCGCGTCAGGCCAGGAAACGGTTGCTTTCCTGCTTCTGTCGTCGCAATTTTGATGCGGACGAGATCATTCGGCGCCACGGGATGCGGGTCGATCGTAATCGTAGACGAATGGCGCGCTGCAATGCGCTCCATTTCAGTGCGGATCTCCTCCTGCGTCGCTTCAAAGACAGGAATGGTGATCTGCAAGGGATCGTAAGAGGTGAGCTCTCTTGTTCCATATTCTTCAACAATCATAGGCTTCCATCCTTATATATGGTGGGAATGGCGATTTCCCTCGGTTTGGCAGATAAGAACAAGTTTTCTTCGCCGTACCTTCGCAAAGGATGCTGTTTTCCCGTAGAGAGGGAATACTTTTCTCGCTCTAAGGAAACTTTTTCCTCGCTCAGATATGCTGGGAGACGTACTTATTACTCTCTGCTAATTGCTTTTGCTTTGACCGAATCGAGGTCTTTCATGATCTTCGATTCCCGCTTCATAAGCTTGCTTCCGCATTTTGAACACACGTCGGCTTTGGGCTCATTGATGTGCCCGCAGGAATCGCACATACCGGCTACGCTTAAAAGGCCGTGGCGAGAAATCGGATCATCTCCGCATTTACCACAATGACTACAAGCAAAACCGCAATAGGGCATAGACGCCTCGGTTCAGGTCGGATGTTTGTAGGGCTTCAACTTTCAAGTTCACTCCATATTAAACTGATATTATGGTTGATTACAAGTGAAAAACTCAAAGGACGCTTGTGGAAGACCAAACCGACAGAGAAAGCATTTCTTCCCAAGCAAGTAGAGAGCAATCGGGCATCCTGAATTTCTTTTGGGGAATCTGCACGATTATCTTGACTTGCTTTTCTTTGATGGTGCTTTTGTTTGACTCCCCCCTGACGGGCGCAACGCTTGGGGCGACTTCTATTCCTGCCATTGTTCTCTTTTTCTTAAGTGCGACGCTCGCTCTTTTTGCGATTCGTTATGCGAATCGAAGCGTTGAAACCCATACGCTCATAATCAGCATTAAATATATCTACCTTGTCTGCGGATGCTTTGCTCCCTTGGGACTCATTGTTGAAGCGCTTATCCTGCCGACCACGGTTTTGCTCGGGATCGGGTTTGCCTCGGCCACGTTCTTTTTGTGCTTGTATCTGTGCGATTACGGCTACTCGATGCTGACCATTATGCTGCCGGTGGGAACGCTTATCGGCGGCGGCTTTGGCGCGCTTATCTACGCATCGAGCTTCAACCGCACGGCTATTGTGATTATTGCGGCGGTTGCGCTTTTAGGCTCTTGGCTGATTCTGCATTTCAAGCAGCACACGAGACGCTATGACCTGCTTCGTATCAGCAACAAAGACTCGCGAGTTCGCATGACCATGCTCGTCGATGCCCGCTGGACCTATGCGTCAATGGGGCTTGGTGCTGGATTTGCAACAGGTATCGCTTCGAACAATGCCGTTTTCAAGGGGCTCAATGAGGCGATGAGCTCGATTGGCCTTGGCGGCTGGTGTTTCCTCTTGTTTATCGGCGCTGTTATTATCGGCGTCTTCCTTCTGGTGATTCATGCACGCCTTGATTATCTGATCGAGCGGTATTCGAAGGAGTTCTTCTCTTTCTCCATTGCCCTGTGCGTGCTTCCTTTGTGCTTCGGCAATGAAGTTGTGCAGAGTATTTTCCTGACGCTTTTGTTTGCCGTGACGTTTTTGCAGATGGTTTTCATTATCAATGCCGGCGTTGAGCACATGCGCTTTGATCTCCTGTCTCCGCTGTGGTATATGGCTGAGAACTCTTTTGTCCTGATAGGCGCTATGATTGGCATTATCTTGGGCTTTGCGGTTGACGCGCCGTCGTTCCCAAGCCTTTCGCTTTTGGTGGCTTCAACGATCGTTATCCTGCTTACGGCGTTTGCCCAGCCCTTCATCAATAAGAGCTCCTACCCCATTGATTCAGATGCAGAAAGCGTTGCAAGCGCTGAAGTTGTTGAGGAAGCGCCTGAGCACGCTCAGGCAGAGGCGGCACGAGCTGATCGCAGGGTATCTGAGGAATTCTTCGCGGCAGCATTGAGCGATGATGCACCTGATCTTCAAGGCGAAGTCGTCGAAGACGATACGCGCAATGCCGATGCGCAAGATGCTGATGAAGCGTCTCCGGCTCCGTCTCATAAGGGGCTGTGGCGTTTGAAGGTTGAGGCTATCGTCAAGCAGTATGACCTCTCGCCGCGCCAAGCCGAAGTGTTCGAACTGTTAGCCAAAGGACGCGATGCAAAATTCATTGAAGACACGTTCATGATCTCGTATGCGACGGCTAAGACGCATATCCACAACATCTACAAGAAGGTCGATGCCCACTCGCGCCAAGACGTCATCGACATGGTTGAGAAAGTCGACCTCGACCAGTAATCGGGACAACGGGGACGTAGCTTAATGTCCCGTTTTTTCGAGAAAGTGGGACAACGGGGACGTAGCCTATTGTCCCACTTTTAAAGCAACAAGGCTGTTACCCCAGTTAGAGAGCGTGAAAGTGGGACATTAGGCTACATCCCCGTTGTCCCACTGCAAGGTAAAAACGGGACATTAAGCTACGTCCCCGTTGTCCCACTAGTTGGTTTCTTCGCAGATATCTTCGCCGCAGTAGACGACGTCTTCAGGATGGCCTTTCAGGTATGCCTCCATGGAATAGCGTGTGATGTCGCGGCGGTTGATAATGCCGCAAATCTTTCCGTTCACCATGACCGGTACCTTCTTCAGATGGTGCTCAGCAAGCACGCGGCATACTTCGTCGAGATCCGAATGGACATTCACGCTGATCAGGTTGCGCGTGGCAAGCGCGCTTACCGGCAGGTTCATGACCTGCTCGAGTTTCTGATTCAGGCCGCGCTTTTCGTGGGCAGAAGCCGCAATGAGCGCGATGGGGTCAAGGTAGGAGCCGGAACGCCTGCCCAGCGTGCGCAGAATATCGCCATCAGAAATAAATCCAACAGGGTTGCCGCCATCATCGATAATAGGACACGCGCTGATCCCCTTGTCGATAAACAGCTGCATGGCGTCTTTGACCGTCGCATCGCTGCGCAGAACAAAGACGTCGTGCTTCATAATGGATTCCAGCAAAAGACGGTTGCTTGCGGCAAAGCCATGCTCGCCTTGGACTTCGCCCTCCTGGCCAATGGACTCAATCGTGCCAGGCTTGCCTTTCACAAAGATGATAGTCAGCACCAGGCCCACAAGCATCAGTGCCGCGCATACCACAAACGACACGTTGAAAGCTTCCATCGAAGCCTGCTCAGCCGGCATCTGGTTCATCAAGTATCCCTGAACAAACGAATAAATCGACACAATGACCGCGGTGCCCAAAGAGCCCGCAACCATGCGCAACGTATTGTTGATAGAGGTGCCGTGGTTCATAAGCGTGGTGTCAAGCGAGTTCATGCCCCATGTCGTGATAGGCATATTCACCAGCGCCATGGAGAACATGCGAATGGCGAAGAGCGAAGAAATCACAACAATGTTCGTCTCAAGATCGACAAAGCCAAACATAAGCGTGGTGATCGTCAGCAAAATCATACCGATCACGCCCATGGCGCGGGCACCGCGGCGATCGAAGATCTTGCCCGCAATCGGGTTCATAATGCCCATAATGATGGCACCTGGCATAATGACCAAACCCGAAACGGTCGCAGGAAAGCCCAGCATATTCTGAATGTAGATGGGCATGAGCACAGGAGCCACAAGCAGCGCCGCTTGCACCAGCATGCAGATGATCGTTGCGACCAAGAAATTCTTGTTGAGAAGAATATCGACACGCAACAGCGGAACAGGCAGTCGCCTTTGGCGGATAAAGAACCACACCACGCAGACCACACCCACAATGGTGATGACCAGCGAGATGGGATCGAAGCCGACCGAGCCGAACACGCTGAATCCATACAACAGGCCGCCGAATCCAAGCGTGGAAAGCACAACCGAAAGCGGATCTAAGACGGCTGATGCTTCATGCTCTTTCATCACGTTCTTGTCGATTAGAATTGCCGCGAGTATGTCCACAATGACCACAAGCCCCGCGATGAGATAGAACATGATGTGCCAGTCGGCCGTATCCACCAAAATACCGGAGACGGTCGGTCCAATCGTCGGCGCAAACGCCATTACAAGGCCGAAAATACCCATGGCTGTGCCGCGGCGCTCGATAGGAAACATAATGAGCAGCACCGTCATAGCCATAGGCATGAGAATGCCCGCGCCCACAGCCTGCACAAGGCGGCCTCCCAAAAGGATGGGAAAGTTGTATCCCCACGCCGCTAAAAGCGTGCCAACGCCAAAGACACTCATGGAGAACAAG
>CAYPKC010000047.1:0-3807 GCA_964411215.1 uncultured Eggerthellaceae bacterium
CCTATGTATTGATTGCGTTCGTATCGATTTCGCTTATCGTTAGCTCTATCATGATCGGCGTCATTACTTACATCAGCGTGCTTGAGCGCAAAAAGGAGATTGGCATCTTACGGGCAATAGGAGCCAGCAAGGGTGATATCAGCCGTGTCTTTAATGCCGAAACCGTAATAGAGGGGCTTATCGCGGGCATTTTAGGCGTGGGCATCACGGCCATTTGCTGTATACCAGCAAGCGCGCTTGTCTACAGTATCTTCGATGTCCCCAATGTGGCCTCGCTTCCCTGGCAAGCAGCGGTTATCCTGGTGTTGATCAGCGTATTCTTAACGTTTATCGCAGGCATTATTCCGGCAAGCTCGGCAAGCCGTAAAGATCCGGTTGAAGCGCTTCGAAGTGAGTGATCGTAGGTCATGGGAAGAAACTCTAAGCCCAAACTGGGGGAGATAACCAACATCGGGTTTTCCAGTCAGTCGCAAGGCCGCTCTTTCGGCAGTGGCAAAAGTGCTTCTTCCGACAGGAACGCTTTTGGTTATTCCCCTCATGAAGACGGCACAACAAGCACGAGTGACAGCCAAAGCGTCCTAGACGCTATCAGCCGCAGCATGGATGTGCGCGAATCTATAAGCCGCAATATTCTTGGCAAGGATTCCAACTCAAAGAAATCGCGCGGCAAGAAATCTTCACGGCGATTCTCTGACCATCCGACAAGCAGGCCGTCTGTTTCATCTCGTACATCTTCCAAAAAGGCCGTGAGCGACTCTTCCGAGGAATTGCCTGTAGAAGAGGGCGTGCAAGAAGGTTTTGAAGATAACGCCTTCGACGCGAAGGCATCTGGCGCGAAGGCATTCGACACGTTTGCAGAATTCGAAGATGCGCAAGAGTTTGAAGAGACGCACACATCGCGCTCGTCACGCGCCCACCGACCTTCTGCCAGAAAGAGAGAGCGTGCGCCTGAGACGCATGCAGACAAAGACGACCAAGAAGCAATAGAGCCGAAGAAGAAGTCCAAGTCGCACTATATTCCAGCGCTTGATGGACTCCGTGCCTTTGCGGTTATCGCTGTTGTGCTCTACCACATGAACACCAATTTCCTGCCGAGCGGGCTTTTGGGAGTTACGCTCTTCTTCGTGCTTTCCGGCTACCTCATCACCGGAATTCTGATTAAGGAGTGGAGGCAGACAGGCAAGCTCAACTTGCCAACGTTCTGGATTCATCGTGTCAGAAGGCTTTTCCCAGCGATTGTCTTTATGCTGTGCACGGTACTAGTTGTGACCGCCTTTATTGGCCCGGATCTGCTCACCAAGCTGAGAAAAGACCTGTTCCCGGCGCTGTTCTGGTTTACCAACTGGTGGTATATCTTCCAAGACACAAGCTACTTTGAGGCCATGGGTGCGCCTTCGCCGGTTAACCATTTCTGGTCACTTGCGATCGAAGAGCAGTTCTACGTTATTTGGCCGCCTATTTTGCTTTTGCTGTTCAGAAGCAAGGTCAAAAAGAACACCATCCAGCGACTTATCGTGGTGCTCGCCATTGTGTCTGTGGCGCTCATGATGTTCCTCTATGTTCCCGGCGGCGATCCTTCCCGTGTGTACTACGGCACGGACACGCGCGCCTTCTCGCTTCTGATCGGCGCGTTTTTGGCATTTGCCTTCCCCTCGCATCGCGTGTGCGGCAAAGGGAAGAAGGGGCTCAATCCCGGCCAGCGTAAAACGGTTGGCCTGTTAGGCCTTGTTGCGTTTGCTGCCATCATCGTCATGATGATTGTGGTTGATGCCTATTCGCCGTTCTCTTATTACGGCGGCATTCTCATTACCTCGCTGTTGACCGGCATGCTTATCTTGGCACTGGTCGACAAGCGCAACTTGATTGCGAAGTTCTTCTCGCTTCCGCCCCTTGTGTATCTTGGCAAGATTTCATACGGCGTCTATATCTGGCATTATCCTATCCTGCTGATCATGACGGACTTCAATGCGGCCAGCGAAACGGCATGGTACTGGCACATCTTGCAGGCGATTGTCATACTTGCCGTATCGGCTTTCTCGTATCATTTCGTCGAGCAGCCTATCAGAAAGGGCCGACTGGGCGTTATGTATCACGAGATCAAGGACAAGACGACAACGTTCGGGCAAGTTATCAAGAAGCATATCGTCTATGTGGTATGCACGGTCGCGTTGGTTGTTGGTGCTGTTGTCGCGTGTATTGTGGTGCCTGACACGACAACTCAGCAAAACACGACGCTCGGCGAAGGTGTGGTTATACCTGAAGGCGCTATGTCTGAAGGAGACCAATCGGGTGAAGGCGAAGGCGCGGTAAGCGGCCAAGACATCAACGAAGCTTCCGACGTTTCGCAAAAGGACTATCTCTTGTCGAAGCTGGGCACCAATCCCGCCCTGCCCAATCTCAGCATGGAAACCTTGCAGCAGCTCGTTGACACCAAAGGCGCAACGCAGACTGAAAAAGCAGGTAATACGCAGTTTTTGCTTATCGGCGATTCGGTGACGGCTGCCTTTGCCTACGAAGACGCGGGCTACGGCAATTTCTCCAAGATCTTCCCCAACGCGACCCTTGACTCAATAAAGAATAGAAGTATGGGAAAAGGCCCTGAAGTCTATAACTACTACAAGTCTTTGGGTTGGAACGGCCCTGTTGTCATGATCGAGCTTGCGACCAATTCCACCGTGAAGAAGGAGCGCGTTATTGAAATGCTCGACACTATCCCCGAAGGCAAGATGGTCTTCTTGATTAACGGACGCTCACGCCTCGCGCACCAAGTTGGCAGCAACAAGCTTCTTGCAGAGATCGCGGCGGAACGCGGTAACGTTGAGATTATCGACTGGTATGCCACGAGTGAAGGCCATGGCGAGTATTTCGATGGCGACGGCACGCACCTCACACCAAAGAAGGGGTGCAATGCCTATCAGCAAATGCTGCTCATCGTCCTTGAGACCTTGTATTCGAACGCTCCAACGGTTGATGAGTCGCAAACAGACGGTGCGGATTCTGGTGAGGCGCAATCTGGCGAGCCGCAAGCCGATCAAAGCTCTTCTGATCAGGGCTCTGGCGAAGGACAAACTGCGTAAGCGTTATTGCTTCAGGTCGGGGAATTCGCGCAACAGCCGCTCGACTGGCAGACCGATAATCGTATCCAGGGCACCGCTATAGCCTTCAACAAGTGCCGCCCCTTCGCCCTGTATGGCATAGGCGCCAGCCTTATCAAAGGATTCACCCTTTTTCAGGTATGCGGCAATCTCTTCATCCGAAATCGTCTTGAAGGTCACCGTGCTGACATCGGCGAGCGTGCGATAGGCAAGGGATACGTCTTCTTGATTCGGTGCGGCAATCATCCACAGCGATACGGCGGTAATGACTTCGTGGGTGGCACCTGATAGCTCAGACAGCATGCGTTTTGCGTCCTCAAGGTTGCGCGGCTTTCCGTATATCTGGTTGTCTTTGACGACCATGGTGTCTGCGCCCAAAACGATGTAGTTGCCGGTAGGGTTTGAGGCAAGAAGATCTTGCACAACGGCGCCTGCCTTTTTCTCGGCGAGCTTTTTTGCCGCTTCAAGCGGAATGGCCAACTCATCAGGCGAAAGTTCTTCGTCGACCGGCTGTGTCGGCGTCATGACCTTAAACGCAATGCCGGCCTCTTCAAGGAGCTGTCTTCTGCGCGGGCTTGAGCTCGCAAGGATGATCTGAAACTGCATAGCCTCTGGTGTTTGCGAAGTATGCGAAGTATCCGGGGTGTTTTGATCTGTCATTTCTTCCTCCGAGCCCTGAATGCTGACATGGGTTCTACGCGAATGCCGCGCT
>CAYPKC010000047.1:3817-9142 GCA_964411215.1 uncultured Eggerthellaceae bacterium
TTGGCGCTCACGGCAAGGTTGCCTTGAATGTTGGTGACATAGCCGCTTACGGGCGCCCCTTTGCAGGTTCCTTCCAAAACAGCATCAACGGAGGCGGCATCAACGCGCGCTTCTTCGCCCAACATTGATTTCAGAAGATCATGCACAACGCGCCGCTGCAGCGGAAGGGGATGAGGGCAAAATGTCGGTAAAAGCACAAAACCATCTGCGGCTGAGGTGCCCAAGAACTCCACATCGCTTTCAATAATGGCAGCGGCCATGCCGTCAAGCATGTTGTCTTCCTCGGCGATGAGGTTCATGGTGCGCACCAACGTTTGAATGAGCTGCGGATTCCATTCTTTTGCAGCAGGAACTATGTTGTGTCTGACGTATGCGCGGAACCGGTCAGTATGGGCATTGGTGGCATCTTCACGCCAGAAGTTGCCGCCCTCGTCTTTTACAACAGCGCGGTCGAGCAAAAACGTGCGAAGCTGATCGCGCGTGCAGTCGAGAAGCGGGCGGATAACCTTGCCGTTTTCATACAGCATGCTGCGGAATCCGCCCGGGCCTGTGCCGACAATCGAGCGCATATAGAAATTTTCCACGCGATCATCTGCCGTGTGGGCCGTGGCAATATGCCCTTGCCCGAAAGGAATGCCTTCATGCTCGCACATCGAGGTGAGCGCTTCGGTGGCGGCAAGGTATCGCTCATGACGCCCGACCGCTTCAATGTTGCTCCCCGTACGCTTTGCCTCTGAGGCAATGTCCATTTCGCACAAAAAGAGCGGAATCTCCAAATGATCGGCAAGGTCAGCCACGAAGGCGGCATCGCGCGCGGCATCTTCGCCCCGCAGCAGGTGGTTCATGTGAAGCATGGCGAGCGCGCCAATGCGTCCCTGCGCGCGAAGTTCGGCGGCAAGATAGGCGAGTGCCGTTGAGTCTGAGCCGCCCGATACCATGAGCAAAAGGGCATCATCGCTGGCAAAAAGATCGTGTGTCGCGACGGTGTCAATCATCTGCTCATAGCACTGCTGTGAAGATGGCTTTAACTTATCTGATTTCATGTTCTGTCCTTATGCCGTCTTTTGATTACGGTGCTCGTGTGTATCGGTAAGCAGCGCGATGGATTCAATATGCGGCGTGTGGGGAAACATGTCGATTGGTTGGACAATCTGTACGGCATAGCCGCCTTTGACAAGGAGCGCCACATCCCGCGCCTGGGTTTCAGGGTCGCAGGAAATATAGACAATGCGTTTCGGCCTGATATCGCAGACCGTTTGCAAAAATTCAGGAGTTGACCCGCTTCGCGGCGGATCCATGAAGAGTACGTCAATGCCGTGCTTGGGAAGTATGGATGCCCGCATAATCTCATCAGCGTCGCAGACATGAAACGTTGCGTGTGTAATGCCGTTGTGCTGGGCATTCTTTCGCGCATCTTGAATTGCCGAAGCCACACGGTCAAACCCGATGACTTCGCGGGCGCCTTGCGCCGCAGCAACAAGGCCGATGGTGCCGGTTCCGCAATACGCATCCATGACCGTTGCGCCTTGCACGCGGGCAAGCTCAAGCGCGTTTTGGTAGAGCACTTCGGTCTGCTGCGCGTTGACTTGATAAAACGACTGCGAAGAGATGCGGAAGCTCAGGCCGCAAAGCGTATCAAGAATAAAGCCCGGCCCATATAAAACGCGTTCGCGCTCTCCTAAAACGACATTGGTTTTCCGAAGGTTGATGTTTTGCACCACGGTAGTGATGGCGGGAACCTGGCGCACGAGCTCTTTGCAAAACGATTTTGAGTGTGGAAACTCGTCGCTGTTGGTGACAAGGGTGACCAACACTTCCTTGCTCTCATGGCCAATGCGGATGACTGCGTGGCGCAAAAACCCGGTACCGGTATCTTCGTCATAGGGCGCAATGCCATGCTTTTGCATGATGCGCTTTATCGCTTTGGTAATGTTTTGCCCAAGCTCATTTTCGAGAAGGCAGCCTTCGGACTCTATAACGTGATGGGTGCCTTTGCGATACATGCCAGAGATAACATGCGGCTGTTTCTTTGATTTCGTGCTTCCTTTGCGCGTCTGGCGCTTATTTGCATTTCCGTTCGCAGGCACAAAGGGCGAGATTATTTTGTTTCGGTACGCCCACGGTTGCGCCATTCCTTTAATAGGCAACATGCGTGCTTTTTCGAAGGGCGAAAAGAGCTCTGCCATGCGTGCATCCTTGCGCGCTAGCTGTTCTTTATACGGAACATCGAGCGAAGAGCATCCGCCACAGATACCAAATACGCTACAATTTCTTTCGTCAGTCATACCGTAAAGTATAGCTAGTAATCCAAGGCGAAAGAGAGAGCGTTCGCATACATGAAGAATTCCTCAAAGCCACGGGTTTTATACCTTATGAGAATACTTTACGAAGAGACCGACGATACAACAGGGCTTACTCTGCCAGAGATTCAGGCAAAGCTTGCCGATGTTGGCATTATGGTTGAACGAAAAGCCCTCTATCGCGACTTTAGCGCCCTTGCCGAGGCGGGGATACCTCTTGGGAAGCATCCTACGCGCCCGGTCAGCTACTACCTTAAAGAGCGTCTGTTCGATACGACGCAGCTCATGCTTTTGATAGATGCGGTTCAAACATCCAAGTCGATTACAAAATCGAACTCATTGGAACTGATTCGCACGCTGAAAAAGCTTGCTTCTAAACAAGAAGCGCGCACGCTTGATGCCCGCGTGCATGTTGCCGGACGTGTAAAAATGCAGAATGAAAGCATTTTCCGCACACTTGATTTGATCCAAAAGGCCATCGCTGAAAAGCGCGATATTTCCTTTGACTATATGCACTACGACGTTAATAAGAAACTGCGGGATAGCGCGTCAGCTGATGGAAAACCGCGCATAAAGACTCCGTTGCATATTATTTATAGCAATGACAATTACTATCTCTTGGTATATGACGAGAACAGCGCAGATCATGTGCGTGTCTATAGGATTGATCGCATGCATAACGTGATGCTCAGAGAGAAATCCGACAAGGCACATGCGCTTGATCCGTCCTTTTCGGTTGCTGATTATGAACAGAACACGCTTGGCATGTTCGATGGCAAGAAAGCCTCTCTCGTGTTAGAAGCCTCAGAAGAGGTTATTAGCAACGTGCTCGACATTTTTGGACCAGCTGCGTGTTCTGTAACGCCGGCGCACGACGTGCGCGAATGCGATGGGGAGGGCGGACTGGGCGACACAAGCAGTCAAGGTTGCGAAGCCGACCATAATAGCCAAGGCAACCAGGGCGTTCGTGAAAGACAATGGGCGCACATTCGCGTGAAGACCGTAGTGAATCCCGTGTTGTTCGGACTGCTCGCTCAGTTTGGCGGAGATGTCAGAATCAAGTTTCCTCAAGCAGTCCGAGAAGAATTCAAGAAACACTTACTGAAAACGCTCGACGCGCAAGACCGAGCGTGACTGTTTTGGGAGCAAGGTAAGTAGCGCCGCGAATGAAAACCACTTTGTAAGGCAACCGACAACGATGAAGAGAAAGTAGCTTCGATTATGCATCCAACTTCCGAATCGAAAGAGATAACCCGCATCCTTATCACCGAGGAGCAGATCGCCCAGCGCGTAGCCGAACTTGGAGCGGCAATAACCGCTGATTATCAGGCAAAAGCTGCCGCGGGCGAGCGCATTGTTGTCGTTGGTATCTTGCGTGGCGCATCGATCTTCATGGCCGACCTTGTTCGCCAGATCGAGCTTCCTGTGGAGATGGATTTCATGGTGGTGTCTTCGTATGGAGCTTCGACGAAAAGCTCAGGTGAAGTGACGATAAAAAAGGATCTCGGCAGCAGCATTGAAGGAGCGCATGTCATTATTGTCGAGGATATTATTGATACCGGGCTGACTCTCAAACTGCTTCGCGCAAAGCTCCTTGAGCGCAAACCGTTGTCGGTTGAGATCGCGGCTTTTTTGCGAAAAGATGTCGCTTCGCAGGAAAATATTGAGTGCGCCTACGTTGGTTTTCCATGCCCGAACGAGTTCATCGTCGGGTATGGCCTTGATTATGCAGAACAGTACAGAAATCTTGCCGATGTCTGCATCTTAGCGCCAGAAATGTACGCATAGCCTTCACAATTCGCAAACATTAAGAATTTCCCAGCAAAACCACTATAATTTACAGCAAAATACCCAAAAGAACAGATGCACTCAGTAAAGGTTTTACCCTATGCCAGATAACCCCAACAAGTTGGACCCGCAAGACCAGAGAGACAAGCAACTTCCGAAAAATTCGAACAGCACGAAACGCCCGCAGTCTCCCCGGTCACGTTCAACCATCATTATGGTGATCGTCTTTGTCTTGGTTGCCCTTTTTATTGGCAGCCAAGTCATGGGAATGACGTCGAAAAATACAACGGATACACTCGATACCGGCACGTTTGTTAAAGCAGTTGAGCAAGATCGCGTCGAAAGCGTCGTGTATGCCGCAAGCGATTACACGGTTTCGGGAACGTATTACCCGGCAGCTACAGCAGGCGCAACGGTGGTCGATGCCTTCAACGAAGCCTTCGATGCCTTGAACACGAAGGTCGGCCAGCTCAAAAACCCTGATGATCAGCGCCTTGCTACCATCACAACGCAAGGCCTTGAATCGCAAAAGCTTGGCGCGCTTCGCAACTACAACAGCGTTTATGTGGGCGCGGATTCGCTTGGCGAGCTTATGGAAGCGCATCCGGGCATTCAATACCAGATCACGCTTCCCAATGGTTGGACCTCTATCCTGATCAGCATCTTGCCGTTCATTCTGATTGCGGCGCTTCTGTTCTTCTTCTTTAGCCAGAT
Organism: uncultured Eggerthellaceae bacterium; assembly: GCA_964411215.1. Taxonomy (GTDB): domain Bacteria; phylum Actinomycetota; class Coriobacteriia; order Coriobacteriales; family Eggerthellaceae; genus MGBC163016. Next base: position 8,620 of record CAYPKC010000047.1, read on the forward strand.
GCAAAAAGCGAATAATTCGCAGATGAGCTTTGGCAAGAATCGAGCGAAGAAAACGACCGAGGAGCGACCTGACGTCAAATTCTCCGACGTAGCTGGTGTTGATGAAGCGGTCGAAGAGATGCAAGAAGTGAAGGACTTCCTGGCCAATCCGGAAAAGTACCAATCTATCGGTGCGAAAATTCCACGCGGTTGCTTGCTTGTCGGCCCTCCGGGCACCGGCAAAACCTTGCTTGCCCGCGCGGTTGCGGGCGAGGCCGGCGTGCCTTTCTTCAGCATTTCGGGTTCTGACTTTGTCGAGATGTTCGTCGGTGTTGGTGCAAGCCGCGTGCGCGATCTGTTTAAAGATGCGAAAGAGGCTGCTCCTGCCATTATCTTTATCGACGAGATTGACGCTGTTGGCAGGCAGCGTGGAACCGGTCTTGGCGGTGGACATGACGAGCGCGAGCAGACGCTCAACCAGCTCCTCGTGGAGATGGACGGTTTTGAGGCGAACGAGTCAGTCGTTTTGATCGCAGCCACAAAC
>CAYPKC010000048.1:0-9104 GCA_964411215.1 uncultured Eggerthellaceae bacterium
CGTGTTGACCGGTGTTGTCAATCCGTGCGGCCGATTGGCAGAGAGTTGGCCTTACTCGTTAGAAGATACGGCATTAGGTGAGGGTTTCTTGGAGCCGCGCGAACGCATTTTGTATGTTGAAGGGCCCTTTGTGGGATATCGCTATTATCTTTCATCAAAAACGAAAGCAGCATATCCCTTTGGGTATGGCCTCTCTTATGCGCGATTTGATTATGGGTCGCCCACCGTCTCACAGGTTGATCACGGTTATACCGTCACGTGCGAGATAGAAAATATATCTGAGCGCGATGGCTTTGAAGCCGCTCAGCTCTATCTTTTCTGCGAAGATGTATCTGTCCCTCTTCCGCGCCGACAGCTTGCTTCCTTTCAGAAAGTTTTCATTCCGGCGCACGAGAAAAGAATAGTTACGTTCACGCTTGATGAGCAGAGCTTTTCATACTGGGATACCGCGCGTCATGCCTGGTGCGCCCTTGCCGGAACATGGATGATCGAGATAGGCGCATCATGTGAGGATATTCGTATCACGCAGAGCATAACACTTGATGAAGAAGCGCCTTTTCCGGTCATGGTGCCCGCAAGCGGGAAATCCACCGAGAAAGAAGCACTCAAAGATTATTTCAACGGTGGCGCTTATGGCTTTAGCGACCAGTACTTTTTGAACCTGTATGGCAAACCACTTCATCGCACTCGCCCAACATATCCCTATACGATTGATTCTCGGATGGGGGATTTGAATCAGACGCCTTTGGGGCGTCGCGTGCTCTCCGTTGCAAAATCGTTTGGCACAAGCGGCCGTCTCACAGATGATGCCGCCATCATCAGCATGATGGATAAGATGTTGGAAGATCTGCCTCTTCGTGCCATGACAATGGGAGGGGTGCCGTATCGCGTGGTAGAAATGCTCATCGAGCTTTTGAATCGCAATGTTGGAGGGGCGATCAAAAAGCTTCTCTCATAAGTGAAGCTCTCCGGCAAAAGCATTTTTCATCGCTTACCTTCGTCGCACCGTATTCATTCGCTATTATTGATAAGACAGATTTGTAATTGAAAGGATTGCTCATGGACAACGTTGCAGCAATCGTGCTTGCAGCTGGTGCGGGAACCCGCCTGAAATCAAAAAAGCCTAAAGTAGCGCATGACATACTGGGAAAGCCGCTCGTCAGATGGGTTATCGACGCGGCAAAAGATGCGGGAATCAATACGATCGTCTCAGTTGTGGGACATGGAGAAGAATACGTAAGACCGCTTGTTGAAGCTGACACGGAAGCTGTTCTTCAACCAGAGCGCCGAGGGACAGCTGATGCTGTCTTATGCGGTCTGTCCGCAACTTCTCTTAAAGACTTCAACGGATATGTGGTTATTCTGTCGGGAGACTGTCCGCTCATTGAGTCTGAAACCATCTCTGGCCTTCTGGCATATGCACTAGCTCATGATGCGGGAGCAGTCGTGCTCACGATGGATATCGAAGATCCCTTCGGCTACGGAAGAGTTGTCCGCTCAAGCGATGGGGAAGTTGAGAAAATCGTTGAGCAGAAAGATGCAACGATTGAAGAAGCTGCACTCACGGAATGCAACTCTGGCTTTTATTGCTTCGATGCCCACGCGTTGAAAGAGGCGCTTTCGCAGATTGACTCGAATAATGCGCAAGGAGAGTTCTATCTCACAGACGCTATTGAAATCATCAAAGCGCAGGGGAAGCGGGTCTTCGCCTATGAAAGCGAGACGCCGGAAGAATGCCTGGGCGTCAATTCCCGCCTCCAGCTTGCGGAAGCTACTGCGATCAAGCAGATGCAGATCAATTGCGCTCTGATGGATAGCGGTGTGACCATGATAGCGCCTGATCTTGTATGGTGCGGCGCCGATGTGCACGTGGCCCCAGATGTAACCATCTACCCCAATGTGACGCTCATGGGTACAACGACCATTGACGAAGACACCACCATCCTGCCGAACACGCTCATAAAAGACTCGCACGTGGGCACCTCCTGCGTTGTGGGGCCAAATACGCGGCTCTTCGATACGAAGGTAAGCTCTGCGTGCACCATTGATGAGACCGTGTCATACGAAGCAGAGCTGGAAGATGAGGTAACGTGTGGTCCGCGTGCCTATCTTCGCCCGCTTACCCACATGTGCAAAGGCTCAAAAGCGGGCACGCATGTCGAGATTAAGAAATCAACGATCGGCCCTCATTCAAAAGTGCCGCACCTCTCATACATTGGGGATACCACGATGGGCGAAGGCGTCAATGTTGGAGCTGGTTCAATCACATGCAATTATGATGGCGTACATAAGCATGCAACGCATATCGGCAATAATACGTTTATCGGTTCGGACACGATGATGGTGGCTCCTGTTACTATTGGTGATAATGCTCTCATTGGAGCAGGATCTGTCATTACCAAAGACATTCCGACGGATGCTTTGGCAGTTGCGCGCTCACGCGAGAAGATATATGAGGGCTGGACTGAAACGCACAAGAAGTAGTTTGTTTCATTGGCGACGCAAGGAGGAAACTTATGACCGAAATGCAGAAATCACTGCTCTTGTTCTCAGGATCAGTCAATCCGAAATTGGCAGATGATATTGCCGATACGCTTGGCGTAGACCTTGGTAATGTGAAGCTTGAGAAGTTTGCCAATGGCGAAATCTATGCACGCTACCTTGAAAGCGTCCGCGGCGCCGATGTGTTCATCATCCAATCGGTGGCAGGAGAGCATGTCAACGATGCCTTGATGGAGCTTCTCATCATGGTTGACGCGGCCAAACGAGCCTCCGCACGAACAATCACGGCAGTCATGGCGCACTACGGCTATTCGCGCCAAGATCGAAAAGCTGCTGCACGCGAACCTATTACGGCAAAACTTGTCGCCGACATGGTTACCACCGCTGGCGCAAACCGTGTGATGACAATCGACCTGCATCAAAACCAGATTCAGGGCTTCTTTGATATCCCTGTCGACCACTTAACCGCTTTGCCGATCTTGGCAGATTACTTTAAAGCAAAGAATTTCTCCGAAGGCGAAGTATGCGTGGTATCCCCCGATGTGGGACGCGCAAAGGCAGCGAAGAAGCTCTCGGATATGCTGGAAGCAGATCTTGCCATTATGCATAAGGGACGTCCTGGGCATAATAAAGCTGAAATCACGGCACTTATTGGCGATGTGCAAGACAAGATTTGCATCATTAATGACGACATGATCGATACGGGCGGCACGATTGTCGCGGCAGCAGAGACGCTTAAGAACAAAGGCGCTAAAGAAGTCTATATCTGCTGCACGCATCCGGTGTTTTCCGGACCTGCCCTTGATCGCATGGAGAATGCTCCCGTGAAGGAGGTCGTGGTCTGCGACACCATTCCTGTTCCTCCTGAGCGCCAGACAGGCAAGATAAAGGTAGTGAGCGTGGCTCCGCTCTTTGCTCGCGCTATTGCAAATGTGTACAACAATGGATCGGTTTCCGAACTCTTTGATCCGGACTTCGCGTTGTAGGTTTTGCATACCACGCAGGCTCGCTCAGCTGTCCTGGTCGTAAGCGATGCGCAGACTATCGAAAACAAAAGAGGATCGTCTCTTGAAGCGCTTGTATGCCCAAGAGGCGCGCACGTCCTTAGCTGAGAGGCTTAACGAAGACGATGGGGAAGTATCTTGCCCCTCATCTTCATCGCATCAAGAAAATTATGATACATCTCTTCGCGCGCCTGTTGCAGAAAGCAACCATGACACGAGAGGCGGCACGTATATCATTGCTGGCCTGGGAAATCCTGGCAGTGAGTATGAATTGACAAGGCACAATGCAGGCTTCAGAACACTGCGCGCTCTTGCGCAAGAAGTGGGAGCGGTGTATTGGAAAAACGAATGCGGATGCCTCACCTCTCATGTGCATTGGAAGGGCTTTGTGCTAATCCTGGCCATGCCGCAAAGCTTTATGAACAATTCAGGAGGTCCCTTAAAGCGACTCATGGAAACCTATGATGTCTCGCCCCGCCAGGTGATTGTCATACATGATGAGCTTGATATCGAAAGCGGATGCGTGCGCGTTAAATACGGCGGGGGGCACGGTGGTCACAACGGACTTCGCTCGATCATTGACAAAACCGCTTCACGCGATTTTTATCGCATACGTATCGGGATAGGACGGCCGCCCGGCCGTATGCCAGTTGTGGATTTTGTGCTCAGTGTGCCGCGCAGTGATGCGGCAGAAGAATTCGAGCAGGCAACCCGCTTAGGCGCTGAGGCATGTCTTTGTTTGATTGAATCAGGTCTTACCAAAGCCCAAGATACGTATAACAGGACACATAAGGCATGAGTGCGTATCAGACTATCGAAGGTACAAGCATTGCTGAGGTCGTCGAGAAGAAGTCACGTTTCATTGCGCACCTTCGCCACGTTGATTCTGAAGAAGAAGCACTTTCTTTCTTACAAGAGATTCGCCATGAACATGCGCAAGCACGCCACAACGTGTATGCCTATCTCTTAAAAGGCGGTCGTGCCCGCTATTCAGATGACGGAGAGCCGGCACAAACAGCTGGTATTCCCACCTATGAAGCCTTATGCCATGCTCACCTGATCGATGTGATCTGCGTGACGACGCGTTACTTTGGAGGCACGCTGCTTGGCACCGGCGGTCTTGTCAGAGCGTATACCGATGCCTGTCAAAAAGCGATTGAAGGCGCACAGATTGTCCGTATCGAAACCTGCATCGACGTGATCATGGAGATAACCTATTCCCTCTACCAAAACATACTTGGGCTTGTCCATGCTGAAGGAGCCAAGGTGATAAGCACTGATTTCGCTGACAACGTCACCATGACGCTTCGGCTTTTGTCATCGCAGAAGGAATCGTTCGTACAAAAGATTACAGAAGTAAGCCGCGGTCAAGCTAACATTGCTATATCAGAACCTTTCGACGCTCCGTTGTAGCACAAAAGCATCTCTGCAGGATGAAGGGAGTCGGTGTAAGAACTACGCACGTCTTACCTATACGCTTTGTGCAGAGAGGCTATCGTAAGTTATAGGGAACGACCGTTTTCGGCAGACCGTCTGCGCCATACAGAATAGATGGCTCGCCTGAGATGAGGGGACGGAAGTAGTCTTTTGCCTCTTCGGTAATGCCTTGGTAATCCGGCAAGATCCATTCAGCTGGGAATGCTTTGACGAAATTGGCAAAATCTTTCGCAGGTCCTGCAAAAAACTCCGCATTGTATTGGCCATCAGGCGTATTAACGCGGCGCACGCCAACCACTTTGTCCGTAAAGGTCGGGTCTTGCGAGCGCATATGCGCGCTCATGCCAAGCTCGTATGCCTCATTCACATCAATACGGGATTGCGCAAAGTTCGACGAACGGGCAGCGCGGGAGAGGTCTTGCACGATGCCGCGAGGAACAATGTCAGCATCAATGATCATTTGCTTCAGCGTCAGTGCAGCTCCACCCAAAACGGCATGCGCAAAACCATCGTTTGCGGTATCGGCAGCAGAAAGATAGGTGCCATCGGCATAATGAGCGCCTTCGCTGACAACGATATAGCACGAGCCGATTTCATCCATCTTGCGGCGTACTTGCTCTAAGAACCAGTCTTTTTCAAAGTCGACTTCAGGCAAGACGAGAAGATCAACGTCGCCCGTTGTGCAGCAACTTGCCGCAAGCCAACCAGCATCGCGTCCCATGGTCTCAAGCACAAAGACTTCGGGGCGCGTGTATGCGTCATAATCGAGCTTCGTTGCACGCACCACCAAGTTTGCTAATTTAGCAGCTGAAGGAAAGCCAGGGCAGTGATCTACGGGCAAAAGATCGTTGTCAACCGTTTTAGGAATACCGATAAAGCGTTTGTTGTAGCCGTTTTGCGCAGCCCATTCGCTTAAAGCATCGACGGTATCCATTGAATCGTTGCCGCCGATATAAAACATCACATCAATGTCGTAGTTATCCATGACTTCCTTAAGCTTAATGAAGTCTTTCTCTTGTCCGCGCTTCAATTTGTAACGGCATGTTCCAAGCGCTGAAGAGGGAGTTTGCTTTAATGCTTCAATCTCGAAGCCAGGAATATCGGTCAAGTCATAGAGTTGTCCCTGCAACACGCCTTCAATGCCATGAAGGCCGCCATAGACTTTGCCGTAGATAGGATTGAGCTGGTTTGCTCGAATAACGCCGGCGAGGGAATCGTTGATAACAGCAGTAGGACCCCCAGATTGCGCGACAAGACAATTACCCATTGTTGGCTCCTTCGCTTTTTTGCCTATCGTAACAATGGGAATGCTTACGAGAGGCTCTTTCCCGAAAGCTCTGTTCAGATTATAGAGCTTCTCCATAACCTCATTTGTTCACGGCAAGGCTGCAATCACGATTGAAACAAACGCGTTGCGCCTCTGTTATAAAACCTCATGACCTTTAACAGCACGCGAGATGATTACGGACATTTAATGGGTCTTAGCCGTTTGTTACTTTGTTTGGCTTGACGGCATGAGAAAATATTTTTGAAAAACGATACATACATCATATGAAGGTTAAACCATGGCAACGCAGTTCAAGTTGCGCAGAGGAGCATGTGCGCCTCACGCACAACACATCGCACAAGACATAGCACGCGAACTTGATCTTCCTTTTTTCATAGCTGCCATTATGACAAGACGCGGTATTGCTTCTGTTGAAGAAGCCTACCGATTCATTGAACCTTCTCTTGAGCGCGACTGGATCAACCCATACGAACTTAAGGGCATGGAAGAGATTGTCGCTGCACTCAAAAAGGCGATTGAAGAAAAGAAGCATATCGTTGTTTTCGGGGACTTTGATCTTGACGGTATTTCGGCAACTGCAGTCATGACACGGGGCATACGCGCACTCGGCGGTCATGCAACTCCGTTCATACCGCATCGGTTTGACGAAGGCTATGGCTTGACCGAAGCCGCGCTCGAGCGCGTTTTCAAACTTGAACCAGACGTGCTCATTACCGTTGACTGCGGCATTTCTTGCAAATGCGAAGTTGAAAAGGCAAAAGAGGCCGGCATCACGGTGCTCATCACCGACCATCATGAAGCGGGCGAGCATGTTCCCGATGGTGTGCCCGTCCTTGATCCAAAATGCGAGAGCGATTCCCCCTCGCAAGTGTTAGCCGGCGTTGGCGTCTCGCTCAAGGTCATCCAAGCGCTCGGATCTGCTTTCGGATATCCGTATCTCTGGAGAAGCTATACGGATTTTGCCACGCTTGGCACCGTTGCCGATCTGATGCCTATGGTGGGTGAAAACCGCGCCCTGGTGTCAGATGGCATCTATCGCATGAACGAGGAGCCTCGTGCATGCATTGCCGCACTCACCGAAGTGTCTGGCATGGCAGGCAAACCCTTGACCTCTCAAAACCTGAGTTTTTCACTTATTCCGCGCTTGAATGCCGCGGGAAGAATGGGAGATGCGGAACTGGCGCTGTCCCTATTGATGGCAGATAGCTATGAAGCCTCCTACGAATTGGCGCAACAGCTTGATGCGTTGAATGTCAAGCGCCGCGAGATTGAAGCCGAGCTCTCCGATGTTGCCCTTGATTGCGCTCAGAAGACCTATCACGGCGAGCGCGCACTCATTGTGTCAGGCGAGGGCTGGCATGAAGGTATCAAAGGCATTGTTGCTTCGCGGCTCGTGGGTAAATATGGCGTGCCGTCGCTTCTCTTTACGATAGAGGGAGATCAAGCGCGCGGGTCAGGAAGGTCATTTGGCTCTATCAACTTGTTCAAAGCCGTTGAGAGCGCCTCTGATATCTTGACCAAATACGGCGGCCACGAAGCAGCCGTGGGGGTGACGCTGCCGAAAGACAACCTGCAGAATTTCCATGACAGGCTTTGCGCCTATATGAACGCCCTGCCTGATGAACAGTTCCGTCATGTCACCGAGATAGACGCCATTGTGTCGTTAGAAGAGCTCACCTTAGATGCGGTGCGCAAAATTGATCTGCTCGCTCCTTTTGGGCAGGAAAATCCAGAACCCGTATTTATGGCGCGCAATATCTTGCTTGAAGACCTAAGGCTTGTCGGTGCGGATAAGAATCATTTCGCATGCAAGCTCACCGATGGCACCACGAGTATTAAGGCAATCCTTTTCCGTTGCGAAGATCCCGAAAAGCTTATGGCGACCACAACAGTTGCAGACGCTGCTTTCACCGCTCAAATTGATGAATGGCGCAACACGCGATGCGTGAAAGCGATGCTAAAATGCCTTGAGCCTACCCGCTCCTGCGCATGTCTCGCCGATGCAATGGATCCTCGTATGTGCGATTTTCTCGATGATCTGTTTTGGCGCGATGAGTGCGTAAAAGCAGTAGATTCAGGAGATGCGTGCGCCCTGCCCGATACCGATGCTAAGGAGCGTGGCGAAAAAGCAGGAAGCGATAGAAAGAAGTGGGAGCATATTGCTCGCACAGACCCTGCTCGCGCAGAGCGTGAGATAGTGAAAGCCATTATTGGTGAAGGGTGTCCCCATAAGGCTCAAAATGAAATACTGGCTTGCTTGAAAGAGGACACGTCCGTCTTAGGCATCATGGCCACCGGAAGAGGCAAGTCGCTCGTCTTTCAGGTTCATGCAGCGATGCTTGCACTCACGCAGCATAAAACCTCGATTTTCATCTATCCCTTGCGCGCTCTCATGGCAGATCAAGCGTTCGGGCTCTTTAACCATCTTGATCGTTTCGGTATCGCATGCGCTGTCTTGAGTGGAGAGACGCCCCAAAAAGAGCGCGAGCGCATCTATGAGAAACTTCGTGCGAAAGAAATAGATATTCTGATCACAACCCCTGAATATCTTTCATTTCATATCGATGAGATCGCACACGCCTCTGATACTGGTTTTCTCGTCGTCGATGAAGCGCACCACATCGGACAAGCAAAAGCAGGGCAGCGCCCATCGTACAAAAAGCTTGCCCACATCGCCGCGATGCTCGGGAATCCTCCTGTTCTCGCAACGACCGCAACGGCTCCATCCGATGTGGCAAAAGAGATCGAAGAGAGCCTTTCCATTGGCAAGGAAATAATTGACACAGCATCACGCGCCAACCTCTTCATTGATGACAAGCGCGGCGTGAAAAACAGGGAAGACTATCTTGCACACATTGTGGCGAGCGGGGAGA
>CAYPKC010000049.1:0-9077 GCA_964411215.1 uncultured Eggerthellaceae bacterium
AAAGATCATCGAGCGCGAAAAGCCCGACGCTATTCTTCCCACGCTCGGAGGCCAAACAGCGCTCAATTGTGCTGTCGACCTTGCCAAGAGCGGCGTGCTCGAAAAGCACGGCGTGGAAATGATCGGTTGTTCTTTAGAAGCGATTGAGCGGGGAGAGGATCGCAAGCTCTTCAATGAGTGCATGGAAGAGCTCGACATTAAAACGGCTTTGAGCGATTACGCTTATTCGATTGAAGATGCTCAAAATATTGTTGCGCATATTGGCTATCCCGTCGTCATTAGACCGTCTTTCACCTTAGGCGGCTCAGGGGGCGGTATGGCGCATGACGAAGCCGAGCTTATAACGATCGTCTCCCAAGGATTGGAACTGTCTCCTGTCGGCGAAGTGTTGATCGAAGAGTCGATTGAAGGCTGGAAAGAATTCGAGATGGAGGTCATGCGCGATACCTCTGGCAACGGCATCATTATCTGCTCAATCGAAAATCTCGATCCCATGGGTATCCATACCGGCGACTCTATCACGGTAGCACCGGCTCAGACCTTGACGGACATCGAATACCAGCGCATGCGCGTGGCGTCCCTTGCCGTGCTTGAGAAAATAGGCGTTGAGACGGGTGGTTCGAACGTTCAGTTTGCGGTCAATCCCAAAGACGGACGCATGGTCATTATCGAGATGAACCCGCGCGTCTCGCGTTCATCGGCACTCGCATCAAAGGCAACGGGCTTTCCGATTGCAAAAGCTGCTGCAAAGCTTGCCGTTGGCTACACTCTTGATGAGATACAAAACGACATCACCAAAGCGACCCCTGCATGCTTTGAGCCATCCATCGACTACTGTGTCGTGAAAGTTCCGCGTTTTGCCTTTGAGAAATTCCAAGGCACCGACGACACCCTCTCTACGCGCATGAAGGCCGTGGGCGAGGTCATGGCTATCGGGCGCACGTTTGAAGAGGCGCTTGGAAAAGCGCTCAGATCGCTTGAGAATGCGCGTCTGGGCATTGGTGCCGACACCGATATGGGCTGCATGCGCTCACGCGACGAGCTTGCAGAGCTGATCCAGCGTCCCACGGCAGAGCGTATCTACTATATAGGAGACGCGCTCTGGTCAGGGTTTACCCCGCAAGAAGTCGTCGAGCTCACGCATATCGATCCCTTCTTCATTTACCGCATTGCCGACATGATCGAAGTGCAGAAAGGCATCGCCGAGCTTCATGTCGAAGAGCTAGACCACGACACGCTTTTGCTCGCGAAACAATATGGCATCTCTGATGCGCAAATTGCACTTTTGACCCACACGACCGAAGAAGTCATCCGCGTATTACGAAAGGCTATGGGTGTCTATCCTGCCTTTAAGACGGTGGATACGTGCGCATGCGAATTCGCAAGCGAGACCGAATATCATTACAAAACCTATGATGCCTACGAATCGGAAATCTCTTCAACGGGCAAACCGAAGGCGCTCATTTTAGGCGCCGGTCCAAACAGAATCGGGCAAGGTATCGAATTCGATTACTGCTGCGTACATGCAAGCTATGCGCTTTCAGAGATCGGCTATGAGACCATTATGGTCAATTGCAATCCCGAAACCGTCTCAACGGACTATGACACCTCTGACAAGCTGTATTTCGAACCGCTTACCTACGAAGATGTGATGGATATCATCGACGAAGAGAAGCCCGATGGCGTTATCGTAACCCTTGGTGGCCAGACGCCGTTAAAGCTTGCGCGCTCGCTTGAAGTCGCTGGTGCCCATCTCATGGGCACGTCGACCGAGTCAATCGATTTGGCTGAAGACCGCAACCGCTTCTCATCGCTCCTTGACAAGCTAGGCATCTCCTATCCGAAAAGCGGTATGGCAGATACGCTTGAAGAAGCGCAGTACGTTGCCAAGCGCATTGGCTTTCCGCTGTTAGTGCGTCCGAGCTATGTCCTTGGCGGTCGCGGCATGGCTATTGTCTATGACGAAGAGCAGCTTGCACGCTATATGGCAGAAGCCGCTTTAATATCGCCTGATCATCCGGTGTATCTTGACAGCTTTTTGGAAGATGCCATTGAGGTTGACTTGGATGCTATTTGCGATGGTACCGACGTCTATATCGGCGGCATATTAGAGCATATTGAAATGGCTGGCATCCATTCGGGCGACAGCGCGTGCTGCCTTCCTCCGTTCGCCTTATCGAAAGAGATGCAAGCGCGCATCGGTGACATTGCCCGCAACGTTGCTTTAGAGCTTGGCGTTGTGGGGCTAATGAATATGCAATTCGCCATCAAAGATGGTGTGATTTACGTGATCGAAGCAAATCCGCGGGCAAGCCGCACCGTACCTTTTGTGTCTAAAGCAACCGGTGTGCCGCTTGCAAAAGTGGCTGTGATGGTCATGGCAGGGAAGAAGCTTGCTGAATTGAACTTGCCAGATCAAACAGAAGACCTTGGATACTATTGCGTCAAAGAAGCCGTTATGCCGTGGGGACGTTTCCCAGGTACCGATGTTGTGTTAGGCCCTGAGATGAAATCAACGGGCGAGGTCATGGGAATAGCAGAGAGCTTCCCCGCGGCGTATCTGAAAACGCAGCTTGCCATCAATTACGATCTTCCGCACGGGGGATGCGCTTTTCTTTCCGTCAATGACGCAGATAAGCGCTACGTTGCGCCTATTGCGCGCGCTTTGACAAGAATGGGCTTTTCTATTCTTGCCACGAAAGGAACGTGTCGAACGCTCAAGGCGTCAGGCATTGATTGCAAGGAAATCGGCAAGATCTATGAGGGAAGCGATTCGATCTTAGACAAGATTGCGAATGGGGGCATATCGCTCATTTTGAATACCCCGCTTGGCAGCATCACGCGCGATGACGGATACGATATGCGTGCCGCTGCCGTGCGTCATGGCATTACCTATGTGACTACCTTGGCAGCTGCCCAAGCGCTTATTTCCGGTATGGAAGTAGCAAACGATTCGAAGCTGCCTATCGTTGCCTTGCAAGACCTTGCCCAGTGGGAGATGCCACGATGAAAGATACATTCGGCTTCGTCTTAAGCAATGACCGCGTAGCAGAAACTCTTTATATCATGCGCCTTTGCGCACCTGAAGTCGCTTCAACAGTAGAGCCGGGACAATTCGTGCAGATGGAAATGCCTGGCCTTGATGCCCATATCTTACGGCGGCCATTTTCCATCTTTGCAGCAGATCCGCATGAAGGCACGATCGATATCCTCTACCAGGTGGTCGGAAGCGCCACCGAATACATGACGTTTTGGAGAGAAGGCTTTTCCGCGCGGCTTTTGGGACCTCTTGGGAATACGTGGTCGCCTCCAACTGACGCTCAACGTGTGCTTTTAGTAGGGGGAGGTGTTGGGGCTGCACCTCTTTTCATGCTTTATGAAAAGCTTGCTCAAGCTGACCTTGAGACCGATGTTATCTTAGGAGCGACAACCAAGGCAAATCTCGTCTGCTTTGAGCGCTATTGTGCCGTTTGCGGGAAGCAGCCTTTGTGCTCAACCGATGATGGCACTTTTGGCGAGGCAGGATTCTGCACGCCTTTAGTGGAGCGGGCACTTGCCGAGGCGCAAAACGAAGGTGCCTCCTATGACTATGTTGCTATCTGCGGGCCTGAGCCGCTTATGAAAAGCGCCTCATCGTATGCGCTTGCGGCGCAGGTAAGCTGTGAAGTATCGCTTGAGAAGCGCATGGCATGCGGCATTGGAGCGTGCCTGTCATGTGTTGTCGATACGACGAGCGGAAAAGCACGCGTGTGTGCTGATGGCCCAATCTTTAATGCTGGAGAGATCGTATGGTAGATTTGAACGTCAATCTCGGGGGGCTTCACATGAAAAACCCCGTCACGGTAGCATCGGGCACGTTTGCATCAGGCAAAGAATACTCTGCCTTCTTTGATATCGCTGCTTTGGGTGCCGTCACGACGAAAGGAGTCTCGCTTGCAGGATGGCCTGGAAACGACACACCGCGCATTGCTGAAACTCCGTCAGGGATGCTCAACTCCATTGGACTTCAAAATCCTGGCGTCGAACATTTGATACAGCATGATATTGCGTGGCTTTCCAAGTTCGATACCCGCATCATTGTGAATGTCTCGGGGCACAGCATTAAAGAATATGTGCAAGTGGTTGAACGCCTTGAAGAGGCGCCGGTAGATGCCTATGAAATCAATATTTCGTGCCCGAACGTTGATGCGGGAGGCATGACGCTCGGATGTGATGTGTGCTCGGTGAGTGATGTTGTCTCGCAGTGCCGCCGTCTCACAAAACGTCCGCTCATCATAAAGCTTTCGCCTAACGTTACCGACATCACTGAGATCGCAAAAGCCTGCGAAGACAATGGGGCAGATGCCATCTCGCTCATCAATACCGTTCTCGGCATGGCAATCAATGCCCGCACACGACGCCCCGAACTCAAGCGGGTTATAGGAGGCCTTTCAGGTCCTGCGGTAAAACCGATAGCACTCAGAATGGTCTGGCAGTGCTATAACGCAGTATCCCTTCCAATTTGCGGCATGGGCGGAATCTGCACTGGCGAAGATGCGATCGAGTTTATTCTGGCTGGGGCAACGGCTGTGTCCGTGGGTACTGCCAATTTCATGGATCCGTGTGCTTCTCTCAATGTCTTGCAGGGGATTGAGCGCTATTGTGAAGAACAAGGAGTATCGTGCATACAAGATCTTAAGGGGGCGCTTGCATGTTAATTCGTTTTACTGACATACCAAAGAAGGATCGCATTATCATTGCGCTTGATTGCGAGGCCGACAAAGCGCTTTCAATAGCCTATCAACTGGCAGGACGTGCGTCGTGGGTAAAGATCGGCATGACGCTTTACTATCTGTATGGCTCAGACCTCATCAAAATGCTGAAATCGCGTGGCTACAACGTCTTTTTGGATCTGAAGTTCTTCGACATTCCTCATCAGGTCAAAGGAGCTGCGCGCTCTGCCGCGGCAACGGGAGCAGATATGCTGACAATGCATACGACCGGCGGCATTCCCATGATGAAAGCGGCGTATGAAGGAGCCCTTGAAGGCGGCACAGAAATCGGTGGTACGAGCCCTATCACGCTCGGTATTACTGTCCTTACCTCCATGGATGAAGCAACCCTTCACGATGTGGGTGTGTGCCGCCCCATGCAAGAGCAAGTACTAGCACTCGCAGGGCTTGCTCAACAGGCTGGTATTTCCGGCGTTGTTGCCTCGCCGCAAGAAGCATCGGCACTCAGAGAGCAACTCGGGCCTGATGCCTATATTGTGACGCCGGGTGTGCGCCCTGCTGGCGCAGCTGCAGGAGACCAAACACGCATTGCGACGCCGCGGCAAGCTTTCGAAAATGGGGCATCGCATATTGTGGTAGGCCGTCCTATTACTGATGCGAGTGATCCCGTTGCTGCTTTTATGGCAATCGCTGAAGAACTTGAGGATTAATCCGTATGGCGTCCGCGCAGAAGAGAGGCAAGCTGATTGTCGTTTCAGGACCGTCTGGGGTTGGAAAAGGAACGGTCTTATCGCGGGTATTCGACCGCGAGGACAATCTTTGGAAATCAGTGTCAGCGACGACCAGAGCTCCGCGTGCAGGAGAGAAAGACGGCGTTGACTACTTCTTTATTGACCGGGAAACGTTTAAGAAAGAAGTAGAGCAAGGCGGCTTCATCGAATGGGCCGAATACAGCGGCAATCTATATGGGACACCTCTGAAAAGCGTTGAAGAACATCTCGAGCGCGGCGAGAACGTCATTTTGGAAATAGATGTTCAAGGCGCACTTCAAATCCGTGACAAAATACCGTCTGCTGTTCTCGTGTTTATTGAGCCACCCTCCCTTGAAGAGTTGAAACGTAGGCTCAGTATGCGCGAAACAGAAACAGAAGAGGCCATTTCCATGAGAATGAACGCCGCAAAGGTGGAGTTGTCTCACAAAATGGAGTATGATAGGCAATTCGTAAACGATGATATTGAAAGATGCGCAGACGAGCTTGCTCGCTGTATCAACGCACTTTAAAGATCAGTGAAGGATATAACATGAGCATCATTAAGCCTGATATTGACGTCCTCCTTGAAGATTGCGAAAACGACCGCTTCCTTCTGTGCACTGTCGCATCAAAGCGAGCACACGACATCAACGATATGATGTGCGGCCAGCGCGATCGTGCTATTCAGCTTGAGACAGCCCTGGAGATTGCCACTGCTGCAAACGTCAAGCCGCTTTCAATGGCATTCAATGAGATTGCACGCGGCGATGTCTCGTTCGACAAAGAGTCAATCGATCTTAACGCCAGCAATTAATATGGATGCAGCAATCGAGTATCAGCGTGTGATACTCGTCCATTACCATGAAATAGGCCTGAAAGGGCATAATCGATCTACTTTCGAAAAGCGTCTCCAGAAAAATCTCGGGACGCTTTTGCATAACTATCCGCTTGTTGCCATACAAAGGATATCGGGAAGGCTTTTAGCCTTTCTCAAAGAAGGCACCACTGCTGAGGTTGCGCAAGCCTGCGCCTCATTTATCGCACAAATTCCCGGTGTTGCCCGCGTGTCAGCAGGATACAAAACGCCGCAAGATCTTGACTACATCAATGCCGCAGCTCTTTTGTGCATGGCCGATGCTGAGCCCTTTGTATCTTTTAAAGTACAAGCGCGGCGAGCCCATACTGATTTTCCTATTAAATCCATGGATATGAACCAGCTCATCGGAGCGCATCTGTGTGAGGCTTATCCCGAAAAAGCGGTCAAGATGAAACAGCCCGATGTCACTATCGGTGTCGAAGTGGTGCAAAACGCCGCCTATGTCTACGGGTTCAGCATGCGCGGCATAGGTGGTCTTCCTGTCGGTGTTTCAGGTAAAGTATGCTGTCTTTTATCCTCAGGCATTGACTCTCCTGTTGCGCTCTGGAGAATGGCGCGTCGCGGCGCGTATTGTATCGGTGTGCATTTTTCTGGGAGACCAGAGACGGCAGACGTCTCGGAATATCTTGTCGATGACATAGCTCATATCCTTGAGAAGACGGGGTGTATCCTCAAAACATATACGGTACCGCTCGGCAGCTATCAGAGAGAAATCTCTTTATACGCACCTCCTTCGCTTAGAATTATTCTTTACCGGCGCCTCATGATGAAAGTTGCAGAAGCTATTGCGCACAAAGAAGGCGCAAAGGCACTGGTGACAGGGGAGAGCCTGGGTCAAGTGGCTTCTCAAACTATCGACAACATTTGTTGCACTGATGCCTCGGTGAGCATGCCTGTCTTTCGTCCACTTATCGGCACTGACAAGCTGGACATCATCCAAGAAGCTGAAAAGCTCGGCACATTTGAGATATCGTCTCAAGATGCTCCCGATTGCTGCACCTTGTTTATGCCGCGCTCGCCTGAAACCCACGGAAAGTTGGAAGTGGTTGAGGAAGCCGAAAGTGCTTTCCCGATTGATGTGTGGATAGACGAGCTGGTTGCATCTGCTGAGATGCATTTCTATGCGGCACCATAATTTCTGCAGCAGTTTGCCCATTTCCCTTTGAAACAGCTCTTCAAACGAGCGAATACGTGTCAGCATTGTGCATGCAGCGTGCAGCATTGATGCTTTCTTTTGTGATAGCTCTTTGTCAGACGGAAGGAGTAGCGTAAAGACAGTTTCAGGCTGACCTGTAAGGAGTGCTATGTCGTTCCAACATTACGCGAACTCGTTTCTCTCACGTCTTCATACCTGTGCAATAAATAAAAAAGCAGCAATTGGCATATGCGCTCTGGTGGTGATCATCATCGCCGTTTTGGCTTCTTCCTTTTTCAGCGCAACAGGAAGTGGAGGAGTCACGATAGCGCGGGCTGATGAATCACAAAGTGCAGAAACAGCCGATGAGAGCACGAACGCGCAAGCACCGCAAGCTGAAAAGATATGCGTTCATATAGCAGGAGCTGTTGTGCATCCTGGCATCTGTTCGCTTGATGCGGGATCTCGAGTGGCGGATGCCATAGAGGCCGTCGGTGGTTTTGCAGAAGGAGCTGCCACCGAAAGCATCAACCTGGCACGCCAGCTTGAAGATGGAGAACAGATTATTGTTGCGAGCGCAGAAGAGATTGAGCGCGCCGCATTCACTGGCGATGTGGTACCCAAGCAGAGCCAGCAAACCCAAGGCGGACGCATCAATATCAATACCGCGACGTCGGAAGAGCTTCAAACTATTAGTGGTATTGGCGAGGCGAAGGCTAAAAAGATCATTGAATATCGCGAAAAGCATGGGTCATTCAAAACCATTGAAGACATTACGAACGTCAGTGGATTCGGTGAAAAGACGCTTGAAAACTTAAAAGAATACATTTGCGTGTGAACGCGGTTATCAAACCACACTTTCCGCTGATCCTGGCGTGTGCACTCGTTTTATGGCTTGCCTGCGCTCTGACGTATCAAAGCGTATCTGCATTAGATCACCTTCGTTTGGAACAAGTATGCGTGTGCGCTCTTATGCTTTCAGGTATAGCGGCAGTGTGTGCGGTCGTCTTTATGGTGAAAGATGCAGGCATCTTAAAGTTTCTCTGCCGGCATGCTTACCGACATAAAGAACAATCCTCAGTGACTCAGGAAAAGCGCCATGACCTGCGTCTGGTGATTACTTTGCTAGTCACGTTCCTCTGCGTTGGGGCATGCGCAGGGTCTTTGGGAAGCTATACCTATATACAAAATGAAGCGACAGCATCAAATCTTACGGGAACTTTTACGTTCAAACTCACCTCAGATACGCAATCGGGGGATTTCGGTTCCCACGCCACCGCACGCATAGAGGAGGGTGCGCCACTGTACAAGGTACGGATCAATTTCAAAGATGATGTTACGCTCTATACCGGGCAGACCCTTCGAGCATTGAGTACTAGTCAACCGATAGGTGAGAAGAGTCGAGAATTTAGTTATCGTGAAGGCATTGTCGCCGTCTGTACGATCAAACAATATGACCTTGTTGATACACCCTTTCCTCTCGGTGCGCTCTTCTCAGCACGCATCCAAGCAATAGAGTATTTCAAAACGTATGGAGGCGCATCCTCTGATCTTCTACAAGCCCTTGTGTGCGGGTATCGCAACGGCGTTTCAGACAGCGG
>CAYPKC010000050.1:0-9050 GCA_964411215.1 uncultured Eggerthellaceae bacterium
GACCTCCGACGTGACAGGCCGGCGCTCTAACCAACTGAGCTAACACCCCGCGTTTTTAAAGCCTGTCCATTATACACAACATTTCAGACTTTTGAAGTATGAAATATGTCCTCGGTATCAAAAGCCAACAGTCGCCTGAACGTGTCATTTTCGCGTGCAAGTTGAACGGGTGCTCCATCCATAGAAATACGCCCATTCTGCAAGAATAAAACCCTCTCAAAGCGCTCGATACCAAGCAAATGATGCGTTACTACGATTATCGTTTTATCAGCAAAAACTTCAAACAGCGTTTTTTGAAGCTCGTCTTCTGTCTTTATATCGAGACCGCGGAATGGCTCATCAAGGATAATAATTGACGCGTCAGTAAGCAGAGCTCGCGCAACCGCAATGCGTTGCCGCTCCCCTCCTGAAACGCTCAAGCCACTCTCTACCAAAATAGTATCGAGTCCTTTGGGCAGATGCGATACGAATTGCGAAAGACCTGCGCGATCAAGTGCTTCCATTATTTCGGCATCACTGGCAGAAGGTTTTGCCAACAAAAGATTCTCGCGAAGCGATTTTCGGAATATATAGGGATTCTGCTCTATAAAGCAGATCTTTCCATCTGTTTGAATCTGTCCTTCTGCCAAACCATAATCGCCGCATATCAACTTTATAAGCGTTGACTTCCCTTCTCCGCTGCGTCCCATAATGGCAACGTTTTCGCCCTTATTGATTTCAAAAGTCACATCATTCAAAACCGGTTTCGTCCCATATAAAAAACAAGCATGCGAGCATATGACAGCCTTATCTGCATCATTGATATCGCATTCTTTCGAACCTCGCATCGCGAATGCAGCAGCCTTATTGTCTGGCTCACGCAAGTCCGCAACCTGAATCCCATCTTCCCTCTTTCGAGTACTTTTATAGTTGTCATCAGGATTACCAAGCGTATTAAGCTCGCTCACGCTTTCTTCTTGACGCACGAATCCAAGTGAAGCATCAGGCGCTTGCGCAAACACTTCAAAGAGAGGAAAGACGCACAGTATAAAGGCAGCGATCCAATTTGCCGCATACGGGGATGAATCATGAGGAGTTACCCCGCCAAGCATCAAAGCCGCATCTGTTGCAAATGCAAAAGATGCTCCTTCTTGAGCGAAAGGCGCAAAAGCGAAAGCGCACCACGCAAGGAGCAGACAAACAAAAACCGCCGTTAAAACCTGTGAAATAATGCGAACTCTTCTCATGTGCGAACGCACTGCATGCTCTTCAGTATGAATTTTGGTAAAGAGATTTTGAATGCTGTGTTCTAGATCTGATTTGCGCCCTGACAATCTCCAATCAGAAATCGTTACTACCGCATCGGTAAACTCGACATTGACTTCGTTTGTAAGTTTATGGACGCGCATGAGGTGTGCGCCATTTTTCGCAATAGACACAAGCGGCAGCACAATCACTATTTGCGCCGCAATAATCAAGAGCAACAATCCCATTTGCCACGAAAACACACCGAGCGCGATCACCGCTATAACGGTAAGGAGAAGCGTAACGATGAGCGGAAAGATTGTTCGCAAAAAGAGATCTTGCACATGCTCTATGTCTTCAGACAAAAGCCCCAGAAAATCACCGAGACGCTTCTTTGTCCTTGGCGCGTCTGGTTGCAAAACATCCCTCTCAGGTACAGAGGTTGCATTCCTCTCAAGAACTTTATAGAGCTTCACCCGCAAATTGCTCGTCATTTTCAAAACCCAATTATGGTTGGACAGGCGCTCAAAGTATTGAATGATGGGTTTTCCTATACCGAAAATGCGAACGAATAGAGAAGAAATGTGCAGCGCTAAAACGGTGAAAGGAATGGTTGCTGCAAGGCTGATCATATAGCCTGATGTAAACATAAGCGCCGCTGCAAACACAGAGGCTATCACGCCTAAAACGACTGCAGCCAAAAGCGTTTTCCAATACGTTTTCAGATAGGGAATGATCCATCTATCTTCTTTGAAGGCCTGATGAATGCTGCTTTTCACTCGCTCACCTGCATTCTTTCAGACCCCTTTTCTGAAGAAGAAAAAGCTCCATAGCGCGGCACATCTTCGGTAAAGAGAGGCAGGTCCATCTCCTCGACATTTATAACTTCGTCCATGTCTTCTAACCAATGCATGCGGTGAGTAGCGAAAAGTACCGTCTTGTCTTCCATTAAAGAAAGAAGTGTTTGTTTCAGCTCATACTCGGTCTCTACATCTAGATCAGAAGTCGGCTCATCAAAAACCCAGATATCGCGCTCGGGTGCAACAAGAGCGCGAGCAAGGGCAATACGGTGCGCTTCTCCCCCGGAAAGCTCACGCGCTCCTTCGCCTATGGTGGTAGCAAGTCCGCACTCCAACGATGTTTCAAAATTACCAAGTCCCACGGCGGAAAGCGCTAAACATATCTCCTCATCAGTGGCGCAAGGATTATAGAGACGCACATTATCCGCAACACTGGCATGCAAAAGCGAAGGATGTTGGGAGATGAATGATACGCGGGAAAGATCGGCAACAGGGTCTCCATCAAGAGAAATGTCACCGCCCGACTGTTCAATCAATCCGCAAATCGCCTTGAGCAGCGTCGTTTTGCCCGACCCGCTTCCGCCAATGAAAGCGACTTTGCTCCCCTTTTGAATAGCGAGCGTAAGCCCCGTGAGATCAACACGCAGAGGGGGCGTATCAATATGTGTACGCATAGCGTCCAGAGCGCTTTTTCCATCAAGGGAAGCATGGTAATCAGACGCATACGCTTTGATGGGCAAAAAGTATTCAGGCACGAGCATGAGCACCGTAAGGGCGCTCAAAAAGCCAATGCCGCCTTCAACCATGCGAAAGCCAAGCATGATTGCAACAGCAGCAAGCCCGCACGTCGCAAACACATCAAGCACCGCACCCGATAAGGTCGCGATGCGAAGCGTCTTCATAATCTGTTTTCGATATGCCTCTGATGCCGCATAGATCGTCTTCGCATAATTTTTGGAAATCCCAAATGCTTTAAGCGTGCCCATGCCGCGAAGCGAATCAAGAAAATGGTTAGACATGCGGACGAATCCCTCATGGCGTTTCGCAGATTCATCTGAGGCGGTATGGCCAATGAGCCGCATGAACAGCATGATGAAGGGATAACAAACGAGCACGATGATGCCACTGATAACATCAAACGAGAATATGGCAATAACCAGGCAAAGCGGAACAACTATAAGCGAAATCGTTTTCGGTACGACAAGCGCTATGTAGTTTTCGATCTTTCGTGAACCATCCACGGCATTCGTGACGAGAGCGGCAACTCCTTCTGCCCCAATAAGGGCATCTCCTCGGTCATAAAGCGTTTCGATAAGATGCCCGCGCAAGACATCGACCGTCCGACAGGCATACTTTTCAATCTGTGAGCTTTGCAACTCCACCACGATTTTTCGAGCGATAAAGCACACTGCAAACAGAACAATCCAAGGCACTTGCGATACAAACGCCTGACCGCTCCACAAATTCACTATTGCTGACGCCAAACCAAATGCTTGAAACACAATAAGCGTTGAGACAATGACAGAGCACACCACGCTCAGCGCAAGATAGGGCTTGATCCCCGGCAGCTCCAATATCTGTTTATCTAACATGAATGAGAACGCTCATCTCACGAGAGCGGACTGTCAGCTTGTGCGATACGCGTAATCGAGGTCGGCTCAAGCGGCTCACAGGGCTTAAACGACTCATCAAGCTCGCACGCCGTATCAGAAGTAAAGAGAATACGTGGCTTTGTGCCTTCATCAAGAGCATGCATGCGACAAGCAGAAATGAAATCATCGGGACGAAGATTTCCTTGTTCTGTTTGCTGCAATTGAAAAATGAACTTGCACCCGTCTATCTGCGGCTCGCCTACAAGAAAATCCTTTACGGTAAGCACCTTTTCCTTTTTCTTTTTCATAACCGTAATGGCGTCAGGAATCAGCACTTCGCCGAGAGGAACCTTATAAAGAGCCTCATAAACACTGTACGGGAAAGCCACCGATGCTGCTTTTGCGCGAGGCTCGATATAGGTACAGACAAGCGGCATAAGATCGAGAGGCGCTCCCTTTTGAAGCGCTACCAAGGCTTTTGCTGGTGGTACATAGTCGGTAAGCTGCACATCAAAGATTTCGCACGTACTCCCTATGCCGACGGGAAGAGCACTTCCAAAGGCAATTTTCATATGAGGCGAAAACCCATTGGATAGGGCAAACGGAAGCGAAGCGCGTCTCACCATACGCTCAAGAGCGTGGGTGATTTCAAGATGAGAAAGCAGGGCCAAACGTTCTGCTTTCTGATACGTTACGCGTAATCTAAAGACACGTTGGCTTTCCATTTAATCGCCTTCGCCGTTTGTTTCTCGTATATCTTGCAACTCGTTTGCACAACTCAGAGAAGGACACACACCGCAATTTGTGCAAGCATCAAATGTGCAATCTCGTGTCGTTTCCTCTCTCTCAGCGCGCGTTCGTTCTTTAACCAAATACTCAGGTGAAACCCCACATGAAATATGCGCCCAGGGCAAAAGAGCCCCAGGAGCAAACGTCTGATGGGCGATTTCAGCCATATCAATACCGAGCTCGGCTGCTGCTTCTGTCCACGCTTGCTCACAAAAGAGTTCTGTCCACGCATCAAATCGTGCGCCCTTCCTCCATGCACACTCCACCAGCTCGGCTATATTTCTGCCGCCCCGGCTCATAACGGCTTCAATCATGCTTGTTTTTGGCTCGTGATAGCTGAGATTAATTGCTTTATAGCGAAGATTCTTTCTCACAATGCCAATTCTGCGCAATGCCTCTTCAGAAGTGATCTGACCATCCCATTGAAACGGCGTTTGCGCCTTTGGTACAAACACGGCAACCGATACGCTAAGCCGCAGCGACCCGCGCTCTTCGGGGGGCGTATGCTGCCGCATAACCTCGTATGTTTTATTAGCAAGCTCGGCAATGCCTTCAAGATCTTCGTCGCGCTCGGTGGGAAGACCCATCATAAAGTAGAGTTTAATGCGACGCCATCCCTCTTCCATTGCTGCTTCGCATGCTGAAAGCAGATCGTGCTCCGTCACGTTTTTATTGATTACATCACGCAGCCGCTGCGTTCCTGCTTCAGGCGCAAAGGTAAGGCCGCCTTTCTTTCTGCCCGCAACAAGTCCTGCCATCTCAACGCCGAAAGAGTCCAAGCGCTGAGAAGGAAGGGAAATACGAACGCCTTCATGGGCAAATGCGGCATTAAGCCGCGTCAGTATTTCTGCAATCTGCGAATGGTCGGTACTCGAAAGCGATGTGAGACTCACTTCTTCATAACCTGTCTCAGCAACCCCGCGCAACACCGCGCTGACAATATTGTCGGCACTGCGCTCACGAACGGGGCGATACATCATTCCTGCCTGACAAAAGCGGCATCCCCGCGCGCACCCGCGCAGAATCTCAACATTGAGCCTATCATGGATGATCTCCGCGTAAGGAACAACCATATCCTCCCACGCATCAGAGTTGGCAAATCCTTCATAGATGCGCTTTTCAATCACAGAAGGAACATCGGGATACAAAGGAGAAAGCCATGACCCGTGCGCGTTCGCCTCTTCTTCAGAGCGCATCTCATACATAAGGGGCACGTAAGTGCCAGGAATTTTAGCAAGGCCATGGAGTATTTCTTTGCGTGATAAGCCCGCTTCCCTCATAGCTTTGATAGCACGAAGCGTCTCAGGCGTTGCCTCTTCACCTTCCCCTATCGTAAAAGCGTCAAAGAAAGCTGCATACGGCTCAGGGTTATACGCGCACGGTCCTCCGGCGATCACAATCGGATCACTCTCTTTCCTCTCGTCTGCATGGAGCGGAATGCCCGCCACATCGAGCGCTTCTAAAACATTAGTAGCAGCAAGCTCATGCGGAAGCGTGATACCGACAACATCAAAATCACGAACGGGAAACGTGCTTTCAAGCGAAAAGAGCGGAATATGCTCTTTGCGCATGAGCTCGATCATGTCTGGAGCGGGAAGAAATGCACGCTCTGCGTACATACCTTCTTCACGATTCACCGCATTCACTAAGATGCGAAGCGCTTGGTTTGGTTGGCCAAGCTCATAGGTGTCAGGATAGATCATGCAGAACGTAAGCACATTTTCCGCTTCTTGGGAATACGTGCTATCGGCATCGTGCGCAGATAATGAAGCGGAAACATCACCAAGATTTCCTTCTTCTGCGCCTGCGTCAGAGCTCTCGCTTTTAGCTACCCATTCGCTTCCGATATAGCGACTTGGCCGCTCGACGTGCTTCAAGAGAGGCTGAATGCGACTCCACAGACTCTTCCCGGCAAGCATCGCTCACCTCTCCTTTAGAGATGCCTTTTGGCGTTCGCTCGCTTGGCGATATCTCCTGCAAGCGCACGTGCCCTACCAGCAATTTGTTTGCCTTGCGGTGACGATGCAATCTGCTTGGTCATGCTGACTGATTTGTCGCGTGCTGTTTGCAAGACATTCGCGACGCCGACAATATCCCCGCCGGCTTCAAAGTACTCGATCATGGCACGGCCCATAGCTTCTGTTGCGGCAAAGCCCATCGCGCCGCTGACAAACCAACCACCAAACGGAATGACTTTGGTAATGGCACGCACAATGTTGCGGCATAAAAAGGCGCCGGCAACAATAACGACAATCTCTTTAACCCTGTCTTTATCAAGAGGTTGGCCATACGCTGTTGCAATCTGCAAGACCATCTTTATTTGGTTAAGCGTCATGATAGGCATGTCAGCGCCAGGCAAGAAAGGAACAAAGCCAACAACCGCATTCTGACACGATGTCGCTGTTATCGCGTCAAGCGCCAAAGGACGCCTTATGAACGGGAAGGACAGGGCAAAAGCCAAATCTTTGCCATGGCATGCTTCAACAATCCACTTGCCCATGCGATTGTCCAATATCTGAAAAGCCTCTTCCGTCAGAGGAATTTCTCCAACATGGGCATCATTTCCCGCAACGGCCTCATAGACTCCTTCATCAGACTTCTCCATAAACACAATGTTCGATCCAGCATCTTCAACAACGCCTGACCGAGGAAGTTTGGAGAGTATTTTCGCTTCTATGACGGATTCAAGCTTAACGGGAGCGACAAGATCTGCTGGAGGTATTTCAAAACCGCTATTGCGTGCAATGTCTGCAACTTTCTCAGGTGAATCGCAAACCACCATGACCGGCACGCCTGCTTCGCGCAAGTGAGCCGCTTGCTCTCCTATGAGCGTATTGTCGCCCGCAATGATAATGGCAGCATCGTCGCTTCCCGATGCTTCTTTCAGTTCGCTATCGAGATAATCAATGGTGACACGCGTATGCTCTTGCGTGCTCGCAAATGCGGTCCTCACATGGGCAGCCAATACGCCAGAAGCGGTATCGTCGATATGAACGGATACCGCAATAGGCGTCGAAGAGATCTCGCGCATGTCAGTAGCAATTTTGAGAACTTCGGTTATATCAACGGGTAGTTGCATATCTCATTTCCTTCCCAATTTTGTTTTCATGTGAGTATATCGAACCAATGAGTCCAAGCATGGCAAAATTGACCATCATAAACGAAGAGCCATAGCTGACAAAGGGCAAAGGTATGCCTGTGATGGGCATCAGTCCACAGCACATACCGATATTCTCGAGTATCTGGAACATCCACATGCCGATAATGGCACAGATAATGAGCATGCCGAAGAAGTTTCCGCAACTTCGGGCAATTCGTAAGCTGAAGAAAACAAGGCCGACATAAAGGGCAAGCAACACAAGAACGCCGACAAAACCAAAGGATTCAGCCAAGACGCAGAAGACAAAGTCGGTTGGCGCTTCTGGCAAAAAGCCCAGAGATGACTGCGTTGATGATCCAATGCCTTTACCGAGAAGACCTCCGGATCCGATCGCAATCATAGCCTGCTTAAGGTTATATGCGTCATCACTCATATTAGGCGAATCTTGATTCAGAAAGACGAACAGACGCGAGCGCTGGTACTGTTTGAGCAGCCTATATTCATAGGAACCATCTGAAGTCTGGTATTTCAGAAACTCGTCAACGATAAAGATGCAGACGATTCCCGCCACCATCACAACAAGCGTGATGATCAAATACTTTAATCGCGCGCCGCCCATCACAAGGGTGACGGCAGAAATAAAGAGATAGACAAGACCAGTGCCGAGGTCAGGCTGAGTCATGATGCAGATAAAGGGAATGAGCATAAGCCCAACGACCTTGCAATACTCCTTAGGGTCGAACAATCTGCCTTCATATTTAGCAAGTAAGCTTGCAGAGAACAGCACGATGGTAACCTTTGCCAACTCTCCCGGCTGGAACTGAATACCGATTTTGACCCACGAGGTAGCGCCCATGGTATTGACGCCGATAACGGGAAGATGCGGGGAGAGGATCAGCACAACGCTCACAATGAGCAGCACGATATGCATGTTCGCAAATTTGCGATAATCAAAGGCCCAAAAGAATGCCATGACAACCATGCCTAGGGCAACGCCGAAAAGTTGCCTATTGAAATGGTAATCGGAGTTATTACTTGTTGCAGACCAGCAGACCAGCAGTCCATACGCAACAAGAAGCACCACAACAAGGGCAAGCGGCGCATAAACGATTCGTGCGAATTTGGATTTCCTTTTGCGTTGGAACTCCGAATGCGCTGGCGCAACAATGCTGTCAATCTGCGGTAATGGCATGCTTAATCTTGGCGTCCTGCGTTTCCTGCAAACTTCACTTCTTTTGATTTGCCCGATGAGCCTTCGATATAGCCAACTTCTTGGTTGGGGTTGTCTCCATCGGATTCGAAAAGGGTTCCTAAAACCTCACACGCAATAGGACCTGCAACGGCAGAGCCGCCACCTCCCCCTTCAATAATGCAGACAACAACATATTTTGGATCGTTATAAGGTCCATAGGCGGCAAACCATGCATCGTCTCCGCGGTCGGAATGCTCAGCGGTGCCTGATTTTCCTGCCGCATCAACGTTTTTCTTCTCAAGAATCTCAACGAGGTCTTCGTTAGAGCGTATCACGTCATGAAGCGAATTTCT
>CAYPKC010000051.1:0-8992 GCA_964411215.1 uncultured Eggerthellaceae bacterium
AGTACCCTTATCGGAAACCTTTATCTCCGGGAAAGCGACCGTGTTATTGCTGTAAGCAAGCAGGTTATCTACGGCACGCACTTCGTAATTGTAAGTGCGATTGTTTTCAGTAAGAATGGTGTCAGTGAAGGTGATATCACCTGAAGTATTCTGATCACCGTTCTTGGTTTCGTTGAACATCTTGAACGCCACCGGTTTGCCATTACGCAAAACTTCAAAGCCAATAAGACCTTCAGTCTTATTGGCAGCATTGCCAGAAATACCCATCTGTATGGTTACTTGACGTGTACCGATAGATTTTGCATTTTCTATTTTCTTGCTTTCATCAACAGTGTTGCCCTCATAGAGGTTCGCCCAAACCTCCGTGTTGGCACCAACAGATTCCCCGCCTTCTAAGCGATAGACGCGAGCGTCGTCATTGATATATTGCAACGGGCGAGGATCCTTTTCGAACTGCGATGCATAGGCAATGGTCGTTTCGTCAGGCGTACCGCCCCATGCTATGAAGTAGTCCAGAATATTACGTCCGAAACCTGTAGCAGCATCGCCAGCAGCAGCGCAGGCCAACCTCATGAGCGCATTGTTTTTATCCGCGCCATTAAGGGTAAAGCCTTCGCCTGGTGCTTTTTCAGGGTTGCGTGCAATGGAATCAATGCGCGCCATGATCAAGTTGTTATAAATATCGGTATACGTGTTATAGGTCTTATAGTTATAACCATTGTCATAGGCTAGGTGCAGCTGCCAGTAAATACCGATGCCAACACCGCCTGTCGGATTACCCTTTGTATTAGACGTAACGCGATCATAGAGACTTTGATAGTTATAACGGGATTTAGCATTATCCTCGTTCACCATGATAAGTTGCGGATAGTAATTGTTTGTCACTTCGGCATAGGCATAAGCGCCCTGATTGATTTGATGACCGATTTCATGAGCAAAGCCCCAGCCATAATAACGACCAGACTGCCAACGACCGTTTTCATCAGCTTCAACACCAGGAATGATGCCAAGTGCAGCATTGCCGTATTGTATGCCAATATGGTTGCCGGCAGCATACATAAGCACACCGGGGTTCGTACGCACATAGCGGGCATTCAGGTGACCCGCAGGAATGCCGTTTCTGCCACCGTAGGTCTGCTGTTCGGCAGTAGTCATAACGCCAAGACCCTTGTGCTGCCAATACAGCTTCATGACATCGTTAGTAGCTTTGGCGGCTTGCACCATCTTGTCGACCTGCTGATCACGATTAGCGCTGCGACCCAACCCATCAAGAATTCTGCTGGCCGGTACCGAGTACATCATAGAATCAAGCATGATATCCGTAGTATTAGCAACGCAAGCCTGATCCTTATAGGGCTCAGAATGATTGCGATCAGCGTGGGTCTTTTGTAAGTCTGCCACCTGGTCGTTCAATTCGTCGACATAGGCTGCGCACCGATCGCGGAACTCGGTTTCGTCGGTCACTTTATACAAATCAAGGTAGGCAATATCTATACCGCCAATGACGCGAACATTGAATTCCATGTTCTTGTTAGAGGTCTGAGCAACCACATAGATTTGGCCGCCGTTCTCTTGGCCATCGATGTTGCATGGTGTAGCCGGAACCGTCACCTCATTCATGCCGTATTTAAGCTGGCAGATAGATTGGGAAACATCTTTCGTCTCTCCACCATTCTGACTAATATGCATCAATAACGGGCTATCCTGGCCTACCTGGTAAGGATCGGAACCAGCATTTGCACGGCCGCCAACAAAGACCTGCAGTTGATCTCCCGCATGTGCAGCCACGCCCAAAGGTTGCCAACCGTTGATACCGTTGACATTGCGGTTGGTGCTGTCATCGATAACCGAACGAATGCGCACCGGATCAGTGGCGTTTTGCAAATTTAACACGTCGCGCGCTGCACTGAGGGAGCTTAGGAGCACCTCACGGTTAGCGATGTACTCACCGCACGCATCATCTTTCGTATTGACGCGAGCCTCAAGCGAATCGAGATAACTCTTATCGATCATGGTGCCATCGATCTCATCCTTCAACATGGTATGCAGATCGTCCGCCCAGATATTGTTAATGTCATCAGTAATGGAGTCGTATTGATAGAAAGCAATTTCTGCAATAGGCGCTTTCCACCCGTATGCGCGCATTGCACCAATGACGATTTCCTTAACATTGCTCTTCGGGAACTTCACAATAAAGGTGTTAGGCGCTGCCGATCCAACTGCAGAAAGCGTAACGCTTCCATTGTTTAATTTGTAATAACTCCAGTTGCCTTGGTCATCCCTCACGTTGACGCGATAATCAGCTGCGCCGGTATAACCATAGTTCGCCATAAAGCTTGATGTGACAGCAATCATATTCATTTCGTATTCTTGATCGAATACCACACGGGCACCGTCGTAATAAGTAGAAGCGCGCCGTGGCATGTAGCATGTGGAATAGTCGCCGTCGACCATCCAGTAAGGCTCATAGCCAGGATTGATGGCGTCATCATTCGCGTCGGTGTCGGCAATGCTTTCGATATGATCATTAAGCTTGGCTGTTTCCTGATCCCATGTCTCAAAGTCAGTTCCGGGCTTATGCTGAACGGTGCGGTTGATGAGGTTGTACCACGGCACTTTTGCCTTCACGCTGCCAAGGGTGGTGCCATAACGATCTTCGGATTTGGGGGAAGTCCCAAACTTGTTGGAAGCGGTGAGATAGAGAATGTACTTCGTGTTCTCTTTAAGGCCGCCAATCACGTAACGATTAGTGGTGATTTGCCCAGGGACAGCAGTGAACTGCGATACGCCGTCTTCGTGATAATACAAATTGTAATAGGCAGCATCATCAACAGCCGGCCATGAAACAATAAGCTCGCCGTAACCAGGAGTAACATTGATGCTGGTAGGCATATCGGGACGCTTTGTCGGAACGAGTTCTGTCTGATTCGCTTCAGACCAAGGACTCTTCCAATCACCGTTAGATGAACGCACCATAGCGGTATAGATACCCGACTTCAGCTTCTTGTCCTCAATGGTGTAGGTTGGCAATACTGTAGAAGTGATAGTGGACTCCCCAGCTGGAGTGGTAACGCGGATTTCATAACCAGTAACATTTTGTTGAGGATCCCAGCTGAATACAATCTGCTTGTTGCCCGGTACACCTTTGAGGTTTGTTGGAACGGACAAATCAGGCGGATCAATACGATCGGCCATATTGTTAAGAAACTCAACTTTGCCAATTTCTGCCAATGTCGCACCCGCGCGCGTAGTGCGAGTGACTTTGATAGAAATTTTCTTGATGGCAATACGCGTACCAAAATCGATGACAATAGCGTCATCAGCGCCAGCTGCCAAAGCCTCAGTGGTGCCGGATCTCATTAGGGAATCAACAAGACCATAACTTCCAGTCTTCACCTGCTTGCCATTGCGGAACACGAACTCATGATCAACGCCATTCTCATCGGTCACAGTGATAGCGCCATCAGCTAAATTGCTCACTCCCCCATCGGTCTTATTGGACGTCGTTTCAGCCGGTGGACGGATAGCCATACCCTCCATCTCAATGATAGAAGCGTTTTCTGTAGCAGATGGGGCACTGGGATCAGCAGCAGGATCGGTCGTTTCGATGTTGAGCGAGATAGGGCTGGCTTCAGAAATGGGGTCAGCTTGTTCCAAAATAACGCTCATATCAGAATTCTCAAAGAGCGCCTCGCGGAAAGCCTCCATGGTGAAATTCTCGGAATCTTCGTCGCTTCCGTCAGGAATGCCGTCACCATCGTCATCGCCTACGGTACCAAGTTTGATAAGACCACCGGAAGCGGAAACCTTGGTTTGTGAGCAATCCTTTGTAATAACTGGTCTGCCATGGATGACGTTAATAAGCTCTTCCACACTTGAAGATGTGTCATTGCCCTCTTTAATGGTCGTAGCGAAAAGCTGTGTATCGAGCAAATTGAACGCACCATCGGCATTTATGTCAAACTTGCGAACATTTTCAGCAGTGGAACCCTGAGGGAGACCGCGTGTCATCATCCACGTATCAAGATTATTAATACGGCCATCGGCATTAAAGTCGCCGTAGGGCAATAAACCTTGAATGTTGTTGGAGTTGCCAATGGTGGTAGAGACAGACGTGTCAGCGCCAGAGCAGGTGACCATATCAACAAGTTCAACATTAATACGGTTGCCATTCTCAACAGCAAAATCATGTTCGATATGAGTCAGGTAATTTTGACCGGAAACGGCTAGGTCATAAGTTCCTTGGGGAATACGGTCTGGGAATGTAGCAACATAGTCGCCGATGATGCTTTTGCTTGTGCCACTAGTCGCAACATCTTGTGCCGGCACAAATTCAGCAGTGGAGACAATAGCACCAGAAGCATTGGTCAATGTTGCTTTTACACCAAAGTCGGTTGTCAGATTATTGCTCGGAGAGGTGGGATGAATCTGCGAGCGTAGCTTAACAACCACGTGCGCTCCTGCAATTTGTGCACCCTTGGTAGCCACAGTCTGCGGTTCAACGTTATCAACGCCAAAAAACGTGATGCCGCCCTCAACTGTTTCGGTAACATTGCCATCAGGAGCAAGTCTATCGACAAGACCTCCTTCGGTGGAATCACCGCTATCTTCCGGTTCACGTTCTTGACCAAGTTGCTGTTCGCTATCTTGGCCATCCTGTGATGCTTGCGAACTGGAGTTGTTTGAGTTTTGCTGTTCTGCATTGTCGGAATCTGGCGTATCAACCTGGGCAAGGGCATTTTCACCTTGCGCCAAAGAATCGCTCGCAAATGCCATGGGAGCTATTCCGAACATAGAGAATGCCAGACAGAGCGTCACTGCGCACGAGACAAGTCGTTTCATAGTGTTTCCCCTTCTTTCTTATGCACGGCTTTCATCCCCTGCCGTAAATCGTCGGACATAAGGAAAGAATATGCTCTCGGATTGTAGCATCAAAATGTCACCAAATTGACATGAAACCGTTCTTTACATCGCATCTCCAGCAACAAGAAAGTAAGAGAGAAATTATGAGAGAGGGTATGAAAAACGCTCGAAAAAGCGGGCTATAAATTGGCAAGTATTTTGTTCGCTTCAAGCCAATTAGGGATTGTGCCCGAATCAAGGCCTTCGGCTGGATCAACCACGAGCGCATACATGTCTTCTTCTTGAAGAAGCGCATCCAAAGCATCGGTCAACTGGATCTCACCACCGACACCGGGCTTTGCATCATCAAGCAACTCCATCACGCGTGGCGACAATAAATACCTGCCAAAGACCGCCAAATTGGTGGGAGCATCTTCTTGTGCCGGCTTTTCCACCAGCTTGCTCACCTTCCAAACACCAGGAGCAACTTCAGCGCCCGCAATAATGCCGAAGCGATCAACCTCGCTTTCAGGAACCGGCATCACTGCAATAACGGACGCTCCGCCATGCTCATCGGAGACTTCTTGCATCGCAGGAAGCATGCCGTTGCCCGGAACAAGCACATCGCCAAGCAAGACATAGAAGGGTTCTTTGCCCGTTTTCTCTTTAGCACAATGGATAGCATGACCAAGTCCCAGCGCTTCGTCTTGATACACAAAACCGACGTTCAAGGATCCGACATAGGCGATAGCGTCTGCATAGGCAGCTTTACCGCGCTCGCGCAACATCTGCTCTAAGGCAACATCTTTTTCAAAATGCTTTTCGATTGCCGGCTTGTCATGTGAGTTGACAATAATGACCTCGTCAGCGTTCGAAGCAAGTCCCTCTTCGACCACATATTGAATGACCGGTTTATCGACCACGGGAAGCATTTCTTTCGGAATTGCTTTTGTTGCCGGGAGAAAACGGGTGCCAAGACCTGCTGCAGGAATGATCGCCTTCATAGAAAAAGCCTTTCGACGAGGTATTGCAATCAAAGTGCTACGGTACTCAATTATTGAGCATATAAAGCACAAGGGCAAGGTTTTGGCGTTGGAATATTGCGTGTTCTCCCCATATAAAACATTTGTTCTCTTTTTGGGCACGTGCTACTATGTCTGCCATGGAAACCGCATCGTTGTTCACCGACATAGAACATGAGCAAAAACGCAAAGTCGCGCCCCTTGCCGTGCGCATGCGTCCGCGTACGCTTGATGAGATAGCAGGGCAAACCGAGGCCGTTGGCGAAGGCAGTTGGTTGCGCTCAGCCATTGAATCCGACACGCTTAGCTCCGTTATTTTGTACGGTCCTGCAGGAACGGGAAAAACATCGATTGCGCATGTTATTGCCGAAACGACCAAGGCAACGTTTGTCGAAGTATCAGCCATTGGAGGCACGGTTTCTGACCTTCGCCGCGAAATCAAAGAGGCGGAAAAACGTTTGCTTACAGGCATGCGCACCATTCTTTTCGTTGACGAGATTCATCGGTTCAACCGAAGCCAGCAAGATGCGCTTTTGCATGCGGTTGAAGATCGTATCGTCGTGCTCATTGGCGCGACGACTGAAAATCCCTTCTTTGAAGTGAACTCTGCGCTTATTTCCCGCTCACGCATTGTGGAGCTTCATGCGCTTTCAGATGAGGAGATCACAAGCCTTGTAGAGCGTGCCTTACACGATAACCGAGGCCTGACAGGCGCCTTTACTCTCACAGAAGAGGCGCTCCAAGCAATCGTTATTATGTCGGGCGGCGATGCGCGCGCAGCGTTGACCACCCTTGAGCTTGCTTGCGCCATGGCAAAAGATGGCGCCGAACAAGCGAGCCCTGTATCCATTACGCTTGAT
This sequence comes from uncultured Eggerthellaceae bacterium, assembly GCA_964411215.1. Taxonomy (GTDB): domain Bacteria; phylum Actinomycetota; class Coriobacteriia; order Coriobacteriales; family Eggerthellaceae; genus MGBC163016. The sequence continues at coordinate 6,725 of CAYPKC010000051.1, forward strand.
ATGGTGCAAAAGGCGCAACCTCACCGCACGATTCCCTATGACAAAAACCGCGATATGCACTACGACATTATCTCGGCGTTCATTAAATCGATGCGTGGATCTGACCCCGATGCGGCTCTCTATTGGCTTGCCCGCATGATTGAGGGCGGCGAAGATCCCAAGTTCATTGCGCGCCGCATCTTCATTCTGGCTGCGGAAGACATTGGCAATGCTGATCCTCAAGCACTGCTTATTGCAGAAGCTGCTTTCAAATCTGCCGAAGTCATTGGCTATCCCGAATGCCAATTGATCCTTGCGCAAGCAGCTACGTATATGGCGCTCGCTCCCAAATCAAATGCGGCGTGCGGCATTTTCGATGCACTGGCTGAAGTCAAACGAGGTCCCGTAAGGAACGTGCCGGATCATTTGCGTGATCGGCATCGTCCTGGATCAGATACCTACGGCACGTATCGCTATCCTCACAACTATCCCGGCGGGTGGGTTGATCAACAGTATTTACCTGACGGCTTGGAGAAGGGGTGCTTCTATCATCCTTCTGAGCGTGGATGGGAAGCATATCGCAGCGACGCGATTGCAAGCGACAGGGCGCCGGATCAAGAGCAGTAATGCACGCCACGCAAAACGCTTTTAAGAACGCCCTTCAAGGAACTCGGTAAAGCGCGCATCACAATGCTCTTCTTGGCGCTCCCAAGAATGCTCTTAAGAGCGCTCTTCAGATAAACGCTCCGTCAAAGCCGCATATGCTTTTCCCAAACGCACAAAATCTTCTGGCACAAGCGTCTCTCCCCTCACCTTCGGATCAATGCCGACAGCTTCCAAAAGGTCAGCGGCATGGGCGACTATGCGCGCATCGCGCCCGGCAAAGTATTGCTTAAGCGAATTCGCAATCGTCTTTCTACGGGCGAAAAAGGAAGCGTCCGCCATTGTGCACGCTGCATGTTTTTCTGCTTCTCTAAGCGCACCTTTATCTCTTTCGAGCCTGATCACGCAGCTTTCCACATGAGGCGGTGGCATAAAGTTCGAGGGGGCAACAAAAAAAGAACCCGACGCTCTTGCATACAAGGCAAGCTTCACCGTATAGGCGCCATAGTTTTTTGAACCCGGTTGCGCCATCATGCGCTCGGCAACCTCGCGCTGCACCATAACGGTCATGCTTTCAAGGAAGGAAAACCGCTCAAAATAGTCAAGCACAACGGTTGCAGCAACAGCATATGGAAGATTGGCAACCAGCTTGTGAGGCACCCATCCAAACTGCGTCAAATCTGCTTCGCTCACTTCCAAAGCGTCCTTTTCAATCAAATCGAACTGCCCGGTATAGCAAGAGAGCGTGTCGGCGAGAATAGCGGGCAACGCAGGGTCGCGCTCGATGGAGATCACGTGAGCGCCTTGAGCAAGCAGCGCACACGTCAGCGTTCCAATCCCCGGCCCGATTTCGCAAATGCAATCGGTACGCTGCACATCTGCAAGCGCCACTATCTTTTTCACAATGGCGTCATTGACAAGAAAGTTTTGTCCGAGCGACTTTTTCAAGTTGAAGCCATGGCGCTCAAGCACGTCTCGTGTGGCGGTAGGAGTCGCCAAAGGAGAACAGGCGACATGCTCGTTATGAGGAGAAGTCATATTCTTCTGCATCTTCTGTGATAGTGCCCGCATCGTCTATCTTGCCTGTCCAATCAAGCACGCGCTCGAGCTTGAAACCGGCGACCGCAAAGGCCGATCGTACTTCGTCGATAAGAGCCGAAAACCCATGCGGCCCTGACCCTTCGCCGATCACATGAAGCGTCAACGGGCGCCGCTCTGTTGTGCGCGTGCGCACATTCGACCAAAAATACGGCTGCATGCGATCAAGAAGCGCTTTCATCTGCGCAGGTGCGCCCGAAAAATAGACGGGGCAGACCACCAGGAGCTCGTCGGCCGCATCAATATGCTTTCTGACCTCGCTGATATCGTCAACTCTTACACATTGATGGGCAGCGGCATCGCTTTTAAAGATCATGGTTGTTTGGGCAAGGGGATCTTGCTTTTCCGGAATGTCAGGATAGCGCTCATCTTCTTGGGTAAGCGCCTTTTTGCACGCGTCGCACCCAAGACACCCCTCCACGCAGATGCTTGCAACAGAAATGATTGAAATCCCATCGTCGGGGCACTCTTCAATACACGTCTGGAACATCTCATCGGCCAAAGATGCCGATCTGCCGTTCGTGCGAGGTGACCCGACAATGATCGTTCTATGCATCGGATGTGCCTTTCGGTGAAGGCATAGGTGGT
>CAYPKC010000052.1:0-8889 GCA_964411215.1 uncultured Eggerthellaceae bacterium
GCGGACGGATGACAAACATCTTCTCGTACTCATGGGAGACGTCCACAATGCCTTGATTGTAGAGTTCGCTGTCAGCTTCGAGCATGCTGACCAATACCGCATACTCGCATCCCTTTTTGCGACGATCGGCATCAAGCTTCTTCAGATGGTCTTCGTTTTTCTTCTTATGAAGCGACGTGTCAGCTTCTGTTTTCATCTCAAACATAATGGAAATAAGCTCTGCGCCTTGTTCGGTGTATTCCCTGAAAATATAGTCGCCCTTAGTGCCTTCAATGGCTTCATTGTCTTTAATGAACTCGGCATTACGAAATGCCGTTGCACGCAGTTGGTTGAATGCCACTTCGCAATGCTGCTCAAGGCTTTCTCCCAACAGTTTGACGGTCAAGCGGCTGCGCATCTCGTGGATGTCCCTGATTTCTTGTTCATGGCGCTTGATGATTTCGTCTTTTTCAGCAAGCCTGCCAGCGTTCTCAATATCTTTTTGCTGAAGCGCAAGCTGCATTTCAGACTGCTGTTTCGCGATGAGAGAATCCGTCTCCGTTTTCTGGCGCTCGAGCGCCGATGCGGCCTCTGACTTCTGGCGCTCAAGTGCCGATGCCGCCTCTGACTTCTGGCGCTCAAGTGCCGATGCCGCTTCAACTTTCATGCGCTCAAGTTCAGAGGAAGCTTTTGAGAGCTCCATCTCCAGTTTGTGGATGGTGTTTGACTCAGCTTGCTTGGCCGTCTCAACCGCAAGCTTCAATTCGGTTGCATGCGTTTCTTCAGCACGCTCAAGCTTTGAGCGAAGGTCGGCTATCTCCATGCTGCTTTTCGCCGCAAGCTTCTCTTGCTCTGCTTTCGCATCTGCTTTGAGCTGCTTGATCTGTGAACGCAGCTTCTCAGACTCGACTTCGCGTTCCTTTTCAGCTACCGCCAGATTCTGCTCAACCGCTGATGAGACTTCGCCTTTGAATTCAGCATCACGCACCTGTTTGACGATGGAGGCGTAGTCGGTCTCATCGACCTGAAAGACGGTGCCGCACTTCGGGCATTTAATTTCGTTCATACAACTTCCTTAGATATGGTTCGCGCACAGGCGTCGGCAAATTAGAGCAATGCCTGTCGTGTGTTTTTCAGTAGCGTAATCTCGTCTCCGTATTCCGAGACCTTATCATGCGGCGTTTCCAAGAAAAAGGGAAGGTCTCGCAAACGTGGATGCGCCGTTATGGCAGCAAGCGCCTCGAGTCCAATATACCCTTCGCCTATCACTTCGTGGCGATCTTTATGCGAGGCACGTTCATTCTTGGAATCGTTGAGGTGAATAGCGCGCAGGCGTGAAAGCCCAATGATGCGGTCGAATTCATGCAAGACACTATCCAGATCATTGACGATATCGTATCCGCCATCCCACACATGGCACGTATCAAGGCACACGCCGACGTGGCTGTCGAGCTCGATTCGCTCAATAATGCGCGCAATCTCTTCAAAGCTCCTGCCAACTTCAGAGCCCTTCCCTGCCATTGTCTCTAACAGCAACGTTGTCGTTTGGTCGGGGGCAAGCACGCAATTGATGGCGTCGGCGATTTTCTCTATCCCAACGTCAGCACCTTGTTTTACATGTGCTCCCGGATGCATGTTATACATCTGGTGCGGCGTTTCTTCCATGCGCCGCAAATCATCGGCAAGGGTATCGATCGCGAATTGCCGCGTGTCGTCATTGGCGGCTGCGGCATTGAGCGTATAAGGCGCATGCGCCAAAATCTTTGTGATCCCATGCTCTTCTGCAAGTGCGTGAAACGAAGCGATATCTTCCGGATCAATATCTTTCGCTTTTCCGCCACGGGGGTTGCGCGTGAAAAACTGAAACGTGTTCGCGCCAATAGAGGCGGCTTCACGCGCCATGTTTGCATAGCCTTTAGAGCAGGAGAGATGGCAACCTATGGTAAATTCGTCAGTCAATCTTTTTGTTATTCTTCATCTGATGTCGGCTTTTGAACGTTACCACTATAACGTACATACCTAAGATGAATGCGCCAAGATATCCCAGAATGCCTAAAACAGGAACTTCTAAAATCTTTGGATACATGTTTGTGGTGCAGAGGATGGAAGATCCCAAAAAGAGTCCGACCGAGATAAGCGCCAAGGAAAGTCGTCCGATTGACGCATAGACAGTCGCAAGCACATTGGTAGGGACGCGCACATCGCCTTTGACAGAGAGCTCTCCCCGATTCAGCATGTTGAGCGAATTAGACACCTGCTGCGGAAGCTTCGTTAAAGCTTCCGCTGATTTCACGCTTGCATTCATGATTTCGGTCGCGCGCATCTCGATATGCTTAGGCGAGAGCGATTGCTGCACAACGTGTTGGCTGACGATGTCTAATACGTTTGTGCGCGGAGCGATAACATCGAGCACGCCTTCTATGGTGATGATGCCACGCACCAGCATGGTTACCGAAGGCATCATAATAAGGTTTTGGCTTCTGAGCACCTCGACAATTTCACCGAACACCGCACCCATGTCAATATCGGCAAGATCAGCTGATCCATATTGCTCAAGGAGCTGCGAAAGCTTTGACAAAAGCTGCCCGGCATCAATGTCTCCGTAGCGCTTCGATATGCCCAAGACCGCTTCCATGAGCATGAAAGCGTCGTTAGTGGCAACCGCGCGGAACATACGGCCGACCAGTTGGCGTTCGCTCGATGTGAGCGTGCCCACCATGCCAAGGTCGATCCACACAATCTCATCGCCATGCACAATGATGTTTCCCGGATGCGGATCGGCATGGAAAAAGCCATCGTCCAGCACTTGCGAGATATAGCTTTGCACGAGTCGATTAGCCAAAATGACAGGATTGTCGCCTTCCGCCTTAAGACGCGCAACATCATCGATCGGAATGCCGGTGATGTATTCCATGACAAGCACGGATTCATTCGAGATCTTTGGAAAAGGAAGCGGTGACGAGATGCCTGGCTGATCTTTGATCTCCTCATGGAACTTTATCAGGTTGTTCAGCTCGGTATTGAAGTTCACTTCATTTTCAGTCGTGCGCTCAAGCTCATCGACAAGGTTTTCGAAATTGAGCAAGATGACTTGATGTTCCGTTGAAATGAACTCCGCTGTTGCGAGCAATCGTTTCATGAGCGCGATATCTTCCGACATCTCGTCAACAATGCCGGGTCTGCGCACTTTAACGGCGACAACCGTGCCGTCAAACAGAACTGCCTTATGCACTTGCGCGATAGATGCCGAACCGAGCGGTTTGGGGTCGATGGCTAAAAAGACTTCCTCCCACGAATACCCATAAGATTTGTTGATGCATTCGGTGACCTGCTCAAACGACATGGGAGTGACATCGGCGTGTAGCTGTTCGAAAGCTTCGCAGTATTCTTTCGGCAAAATGTCTGAGCGTGTTGATGCCATCTGGCCGATCTTGACGTAGGTAGGACCAAGCTCTTCAAGCATCTTCACTGCGTCTTGAGGTGTAATGCCGCGCGCCACATGATACTTGCGCAAGATCGAAACGATCTCGCGCATGCGCTTGCCAGACGTTTTATCGTTTTTCGCCATTCGCGCGATGCGCACGAATTCTGCGAATGTTGCCATATCCCTCACCTGCTTGACGGTCTTCAAATCGCGCACTGGCGACTCTCAACGCTTTCATGCTAGCAATTAAGTCGGGATTACGTTTTTGCAGGCCTGTATTGAAAGAGAGCTGTTTTTAATCATGGGCTGCTGTGTTTTCCTTGGTGCCCGCTCATGCCACTTCCTACGCCGTGCCTAACCACTCACTCGCATGCTCACTCTCTCGCTCCAGAAGCTCTCTCACCCCAGATAAAAAGAGCGGAAGGTTTGCTGCACCTTCCGCTCCATACTTTTCAACGTTTGTACGTTTTGAATGCTAGCGATCTTGTCCTTGCTCGTAATCGCCAAGGTGATGGATGATTTCACCTTCCGAATCGATGCCTTCGGACGCAAGCACTTCTTCCTCGCTTTCCGAACGCTCTTTCTCGAATACTCCACTCTTCGAGGCAAATGATTTACCAGCGGTGACTGCACACGAGGTCACAGCCCCTCCAAGGGCTATCAGTGCGATGACATTCGGCAAGACCATCAACTGGTTGAACATGTCAGTGAGCTCCCAGACGAGATCGTTTGAGAGAAGCGAGCCCAAGAAGATGAAGATGAGCGCGATAACGGTGAACACCGGAATAGCTTTTTTGCCGAACAGGTAGACAACGTTGATCTTTGCGAAAAGGTTCCAGCTGATAATCGTTGAGAACGCAAAGAACAGAAGGCAAATCGCAACAAAGACATTGCCGCCAACTTCGCCGAACAAAGACCCGAATGCGATCTGTGCCATATTCGTCTTATCAATACCGTCATAGTTGCCAAGGGCAAGAGCGCCATCGCCCGTGTAAAGAACGCTGATTGTCACGAGGGCAGTGATGGTAACAACAATGAACGTATCTACGAAGACGCCGATCAGTGCCACGGTACCTTGCTCGTGAGGATTCTTCACATTGGCTTGCGCATGAGCATGCGGAGTCGATCCCATACCGGCTTCGTTAGAGAACAAGCCGCGCTTCGCACCCTGTGAAAGTGCGGCCATAATGCCAAAGGCAACGCCGCCAATTTCAGCTTGCGGATTAAACGCACACGTGAAAATGAGAGCAAATGCCTCGCCGACAGCAGGTCCATTTGCAATGAGAACGGCAATACCACCGATAAGGTAGATGATGGCCATCAGGGGGACGATCTTTTCCGTGACCGAAGCAAGGCGGCCAACACCACCGATAAAGATATATCCGGCAACGATGACAACGGCAATGCCAATCACCCACGCAGGAATGCCAAAGGCGGTTGAGCAGGTGGAAGCAATCGAGTTGGATTGAACCATACAGCCCATAAAGCCGAGCGCCAAAATGATCGCAACGGCAAAAAAGCCTGCAAGGAAGCTGCCGAACTTGCCTTTGAAAGCGGTCTTCATATAGTAGACAGGACCACCATGAACATTTCCCTCAGCATCGATGAGACGCGTCTTTTGCGCGAGCACCGCCTCGGCATAATTGGTAGCCATGCCTAAAAAGGCAATAACCCACATCCAAAAGATTGCTCCAGGACCACCAACTAGAATGGCGCCGCACGCACCGACAATGTTACCCGTACCGACCTGTGCAGCAATGGCAGCTGTCAGCGCCTGGAACGAACTCATGCCGCTCTTTTCTTTCTTCCCGAACAGATTGAATCCGCCAAAGACGCGTTTCCAGCCTTGGCCGAAGCACCTCACCTGCACAAAGCGCGTACGGATTGTGAAGTAAAGACCTGTACCGATAAGCAAAATGAGCAGTACGTAGTTGGACAGACACGCATTGATCGTGCTCACAATGCCCAAAAGAAATGACTCCACCGTTTCCCCCTTAACGTGTAAGAAAGCCCTGAGGAAGCGGCGCGCAAGAATAGCACTGTGCGGCCCTGTCCGTTTGCCTGAGAGATTCAGCTTTCCTTGAGCGAAAGCCTTGCACCGTCGGCACTCATTTAAGAGTTCTCCAGAGCTTTCTCCATTTTCGGTTTGCTTGGCTTAAGCGTTCGCGAGAGCGCCTGTTGTGCTGCGCTCGCTTGCGTTTTCCCTGCATTCCGAAAACTTCATCGAAAATACGTTTTGAAATTTTGCACTTACTTATGCCCTATAGCAAGGAAAAATCCATGATTTCCGTGAAAGGTGATTTTGCAGTGGGAAGGGTATGTGAGGCGACAGTGATTGAGGCACTTGTGCGTCTTCCCGCAACAAACTCCATCACTTTAGCGCGATAAACAAAATGGAGAAATGATAGGCGAGATATAGAGGAGCTGTGATTAGCAGTCTCAATCTCGGATTGCTTATTGAAGCTCTGTTTATGCGCCTGTATGCTTCGTTATGAAATCCCCCGAAACATAATTGAAGGATGACTGCCCCGGCAGTCGCGAGAAGTGGTGCATGGAACTCATAACGAATATGAAAAGGAAAGTCGTAGTAAGCGAAGACGTGCGACTTGGAACTCAAAGCAGCCTCGCAAAACCGTACAAAAAGGTGTATCCACAGAAAAAAGCATCGGATAGGCCGACCCATATCAAGGACAAGCTGAAGAAGTTCTTCTTAACGAAGAGCGATGAAGCAAACTATTTTGCACCGCACACGTGGTTCTTTTGGCGTGGCGTCATCATGTACTTTTTCATCTTCAGCGTTGTCGGCCATTGGCTTGAGATTCCGTATTGCATGAGCATGCATGCTCTGTTCGGCATCGTTGCCGATGATTATGCCGTCTGGACTGACCCGATCTATGCACCTTACTGGGTCTACGGTGTCGGTGCAACGTTTTTAGCATTGCTGATGCTGCCGTTTAAGGTCAACATCGTGAAAAGGCGCAAGACTTTATGGGGCGCGTGCTTAGAGTTCTTCGTCATTGCTGTGGTTCTCTGCGCTGCTATGGAAACGATTATCGGGCTTTTGATCAATCAGCCTGATGCGACGGGCGAGTACCCCTATTGGAATAACGCCATTTTGCCTTTCAATATTCTGGGGCAAGGATGGCTTGTCAATGACATTACGCTTGGCGTTGTTGCTCTGATCTACACGTGGGTCATCTTCCCGTTCTGCCAGAAACTCATGTCGTTTGCGAGCCACCGCACCGCAAACATCATCTTCATTGCGACGATTCTTCTCTTCGTTGTGATCTGCGTCATGACCTATGCAGGAAGATAGCGCGTTGCCATAGGCGCACTTTGAGAAAGGCGCATTTCGCGCTAGGTATATTTCGCGAAAGGCGCGCTTCGCAATAGACGCACTTCGCGCTTGACGGCAAATTACGCCAAGCCGTTAAAGCTTCTCATTGAAAAAAGGTAGATACTCTAAAATAAGGGTATCTACCTTTTGATTTTTGGGAGGCAATTATGGATGCTGCTGAAAAGCGTTATCTCGAACTTCTGTCACGCTCATTTCCAACTATCGCTGATGCATCAACTGAGATCATCAACCTGACTGCCATCTTGAGCCTTCCGAAAGGAACGGAGTTCTTCGCCTCCGACATTCACGGCGAATATGAGGCGTTTTCGCACATTTTGAAGAACGCATCAGGCTCAATCCGCATGAAGATCGACGACGTTTTCGGCACAAGCCTTACCGATGCGCAAAAGCGCTCTTTGGCAACGCTTGTCTACTATCCTGCTGAGAAGATGAGGCTCGATGTTGCCGAGCAATCTGACCCGCGTATTTGGTACACCACCATGCTTATCCGCCTTATTATCTTGGCGCGACGCTATGCGCAAAAGTACACCCGCTCACGCGTACGCAAGGCTCTTCCGAAAGAATTTGCCTACATTATGGAAGAGCTCATGGCGGAAAATGGCGATCGCAAAGATGACGATTCTTACTACAACACGATTATCGCCGCCGTTATCGACACCGGTCAGGCGCCAGCACTCATTGAGGCGTTTAGCAACCTGATCCAGCACCTTGCCATCAACCGCCTTCATATTGTCGGCGACATTTACGACAGAGGACCTCATCCTGACACGATCATGGATGTGCTCATGCATCACCATTCGCTTGACATTCAATGGGGCAACCACGATGTCGTCTGGATGGGCGCCTCTCTTGGACAATGGGGATGCATCGCGCATGTGGTGCGCAATTGCGCCCGCTATGGCAATCTTTCTATCCTCGAAGATGCTTACGGCATTAACTTGTTGCCGCTTGCCGCTTTTGCGCAGCGCACCTATGGCGATGATCCCTGCGTGGGGTTCGGCCTTAAAGGTTCGCCGCAGCTGCCTGAGCGCGAAATCGATATGAATATTCGTATCCAAAAGGCCATGGCGATCATTCAGTTCAAGGTCGAAGGCAAGCTCATCGACAACAACCCGAGCTTTGAGCTCGAAGACAGAAAGCTTTTGGACAAAATCGATTATGAGCGCGGCACAGTCATGCTTGATGGGACGGAATATGAGTTGACCGACAAAGTATTCCCCACCATCGATCCCGCCAATCCTTATGAGCTCACTGCCGAAGAAGAAAACGTCATGTGCCGCCTTGAGCAGGCATTCACCGGTTGCGAGAAGTTGCAGCGCCACATGCGCTTTTTCCTTGACGCAGGAAGCCTTTATAAGATCTATAACGGCAACCTTATGTTCCATGCGTGCGTGCCGCTCAATGATGACGGCACCTTCAAAGAGGTCGATGTCTTCGGTGAGAAATACAAGGGACGCGCTCTCTACGACGTGCTTGAGCGCTACGTTCGAGAGGCATTCTTAAGCGAGGATCCCGAGGTTCGCGAACGTGGACGCGATCTCATGTGGTACATGTGGCTCGGCGTCGGCTCCCCGCTTTTCGCGAAGAGCAAGATGGCCACGTTCGAGTTGTATTTGATCGCAGACAAAGCTGCGCGCAAAGAAGAGAAGAACGCCTTCTACAAGCTTATGGATGATCCCGAAGTGGTAGATAGCCTCTTCCGCGAATTCGGACTTGACCCGGCATGCGGCCATATCATCTGCGGACATGTTCCTGTCAAAGTGAAAGACGGTGAAGATCCCGTACATTGCGATGGCAAAGTGCTCATGATTGACGGTGGCTTTGCAAAAGCCTACCAACCAACGACAGGCATTGCCGGCTACACGCTGATTTCTAACTCGTTCGGCTTTGTGCTTGCAGCCCATGAGCCTCTTGAATCGACCGAAGCTGCGATTGTCGAAGAAGTAGACATCCATTCATCAAGGCGCATTGTTGAAACGGTCACCCGCCGTAAGCGCATTGCTGATACGGACGATGGATTGGAGCTGCAATCGCAAATCGATGATCTCGAGCAATTGCTTGAAGCGTATCGTTCTGGCCTTGTGGCAGAACGCTAGAGCCTATCTTTTATAGGGAAGGCAAAGGATAT
>CAYPKC010000053.1:0-880 GCA_964411215.1 uncultured Eggerthellaceae bacterium
AATCGTTCCGTCTTCATTAATCGCGAGGCTGCTATCGAGCGGACCGTGTCCCCAGGCTCGTACATTTTCACCTGCAACAACTTCAGTGCCTTTTGGAACAGGAAGAGAAATGGTGCAAGTGACGCTTTCAGAGTCGGCATCCCAACCTTCTCCGACATACTTCCAATACACTTCAGCAACATCGGCATAGATAACTACACCCTGCACGATTGTTACCGTCAGATCAATGGCAAGCGTCTCATCTCTCACATCTGAAAAGACGTAGAGCGTGTCATAGAGCGAATCATATGAATAGTACCCATCCCCTGGTGAGCCTTCGGTGCGCCACAAAGACTCAAAAGGAACTTCGGTATAGTCCGTATAGCCGTCATTTGACGCATTCGTGCTATCTGCGTTTGACCCTTGTGTGCTGCGCTCGCCTGCATCAAGCCTTTTCACTTTGATGCTGTCAACGGTCAGGGAAGCAGAGGACGGCATGCCTTCAAATGACCAGCCGACTAAAGAGAAAGATCCATCGAACTCGACAATGCGCTTCTCATGTATCTGAATGTCGCCGTTGGGTAATACCTGCGCATCAATGTCTGTTTGCGGCATCTCATACGATTTTGCATGAGCCGATCCCGTCGGTATTGCACATACCGCAACAAGAAGAAGGCAGGCGACAAGCAAAGAGATAGCGCGGCGCATACCTCTTTGCCTTGATACGTTAGCGTTCATTCACATCATCAAAGCTCACGTGCGGAACATCGACGGCAGCTGCTTCGGCAACAAATCCTTCACGCGGCTTGAACCCCAGCATAGGCGCGAAAAGTGCCGCCGGGAATGTTTGGATGGCGTTGTTGTATTTCATGACGGTGTCGTTAAAGCTTTGACGCATATA
>CAYPKC010000053.1:890-3219 GCA_964411215.1 uncultured Eggerthellaceae bacterium
CTTGTCTTCCGTTTCTGAGAGCTGTGCTTGCAGCTGCTGGAAATTGCTGTTGGCCTTAAGGTCGGGATAGGCTTCCGAGACCGCAAACAAAGACTTGAGAGCCCCTGTCAGCTGATTGTCGGCTTGCATTTTTGCATCTGGCGAAGTTGCGCTGTTCAAGGATGCGCGAGCACGCGTCACATTGTCGAGCGTTTTGCTCTCATGTATGGCATAACCTTTCACGGTTTCTACTAAGTTCGGAACCAGATCGCTTCGGCGTTGAAGCTGCACTTCAATCTGCTGCCAAGCGTTATCTACCCGGTTGCGCGACTTTACGAGATTGTTGTACATCCCAATAACGATCGCGATCACAACAATAATGATGACAATAACGACAATAAGTGCAATTAGCATGCCTACTCCTTGCTCTTTGGAAAACGAGCTTTGCCCCCTATTATACAAAGACCGTTTTTGCGAAGCCGTGTACTCTTGCCGTCTTTACCCTCTGGTTGATTTTGCCCCTTGATTTCGTTGGAGCGCCACTTTCGTCTCGCAAAAAAGAGAGGGTTAAAGGGTTAAAGGTGAAGATTAAGGAGGTTGAAAGGATTAAAAGGGGTTGAAGGAATAAAAAAGGAAGCCGCGAAGGCTTCCTTTTACCATGTGCTCTGTTTGTGTCTGCACCTACAGGGCAGCTTTTGCAACCTCGACGATCTTTGCGAATGCTTCGGGGTCGGTAACGGCCATATCAGCAAGCACCTTGCGGTCAAGCTCAACGCCTGCCTTTTTCAGGCCATTCATGAATACTGAATAGGAAAGGCCATTCAAACGGGCAGCCGCATTGATGCGCGTAATCCAAAGCCTACGGATGTCCCTTTTTTTGTTGCGGCGATCACGGTATTGATACTGCAGCGAATGATATACCTGCTGCTTCGCGTTCTTATAGGAACGCGACTTCATACCATAGTAGCCTCTTGCCTGCTTTAATATTTCACGGCGCTTTTTGCGCGCATGTACCGAACGCTTTACACGTGCCATTTTCTTCCCCCTTGCTTAGCGAAGTCCGAGATTTCTTGCGACTACTTTTTGATCTGCCTTTGAAACTTCGGTTTCATGGCGGAAATCACGCTTGCGCTTCTGGGTCTTCTTGGTGAGAATGTGGCTCTTATAGGCCTTTGCACGCATGATCTTGCCACTACCGGTCACACGAAAACGTTTTGCCGTGCCACGGTGTGTTTTCATCTTAGGCATAACGCAACCTCCCTATTCTTCTTCGGCGTCTTCTTGCTCGTCGTTTTTCTTCGCATCTTTATCAGACTTGTCAGAATTCTCAGATTTAGCATTCCCTTTTTTGCTGGTCTGCGGAAGCGGCGCAATCAGCATGTGCATATTGCGTCCTTCCATCTTTGGCTGGTTCTCAATGACCGCTACGTCTTTCAGATCGTCTGCAAGACGTTCGAGAATCGAGAGGCCCTGCTCGGGATGTGCCATTTCACGCCCGCGGAACATGATCGTGATCTTGACTTTGTTGCCAGCTGAAAGAAAGCGCAACACGTGCTTTTTCTTCGTCTGGTAATCCCCCACGTCGATTTTCGGGCGGAATTTCATTTCCTTGATTTCGATCTTCGTCTGATTCTTGCGCGCCTGTTTTGCTTTGATCGCCTGATCATATTTGAACTTGCCATAATCCATCACGCGGCAAACCGGTGGATCAGCATTCGGCGCTATCTCTACCAGGTCAAGTCCTGCTGCATCTGCAATGCTTTGGGCTTGATCGATTGAGAAAACTCCCATTTGATTGCCTTCGAAATCAATCAGACGGCACTCGCTTACCGTGATTTCCTCGTTGAGCCTTGGCTCCTGAGCGGCTATTGCGCTCACCTCCTTCTTGGCGAAACTTCGCCATCAAATGAAAAAACCTACGCATCGGCGCAGGTCTCTCGAAAACGATATGCCCAAAGAGCATATCAATAACGCTATTCGATCAGACCCATCAGCTGCATATGCGCCGAACCAGGTGAAGAGCATGCGCTCTTGCTTGTTTTTACAGCTTGCAAAGTGTATCGCATAAACGAAGCAGCCGCAACACAATAATTGCGTTTGCTTGTAAGCGGGCTTATGCGTGATGTACGTTAGCCTACAAACAGTCTTATGCGTTGATGTAAATGAAGATGGTACGCGTTGTGTCGTTCAAGTTATCAGTAGCATTAGCTATCGAATAGTCATACGACAGAACTGCTTCCCACGAATGCTCTGTGCCGTTGGCTGTTCCCTGCCCATTAAAGCCACAGTACTCTTTTACAAGCGTGGTGCCATCGGTTCCATACGTTGAGTAAGCCATCTTGTCTTCCGG
>CAYPKC010000053.1:3229-8772 GCA_964411215.1 uncultured Eggerthellaceae bacterium
ATACGTTACCGTAAGGCCCGCCTCGCCAAGCGTTTTTTCAATAATGTTCTCGTTGGTGACCATGTCCGCAAAGCTCACCGAACCATATCCGATCATGGATGTTGCGACCGAATACCCTGCTTGTATAGCAACGCCGGCTTCGTTGAGAGAAAGGTATACCGTGGGTGTTCCGCTCTTGGTATCTGAAGGTTCTTCGGTCAGCGCGATTTGCACCTCAGCGCGAACGGGGTTGCCTTCTTCGTTTACTTCACCGGAACGAGTAACCTGCGCTCCGCGGCCAAGCATCTCGATAGCTTCTTGTTGATTGTGTCCTAAAAGCTCCACGAGGTCAGGAACGGTTGTCTTCTTTGTTGCGTTGGCAGAAGAGTCTTTTGCGGATTCATCGGATTCAAGTGCGCTGGTTCCACTTTCAGCCGTCTGCGTTTGCTGAATTGCCGTGTTTTCAGCCGTTTGGAAGATTTGAACGCCAAAGAAAATTACGCCGGCAATAAGCACCACAAGCACAATAACGACCGCAATGAGAATTTTCCTCATACGGGTTGAGCGCTGGAGGTAGACCGATTGGCCCTCCTTCACATGTGCTCCACCAGCCTTTTTTGGCTTATCCTTGCTCACTTTGGTCTCCTTTACGCGAACATGGTATACCAGATTATAAATGCTGCAATAGCAACAATTGCCAGCACGATCACTCTTATTTGGGTCTTAGGCATCTTAGATTCTTTGATATCCGCAAGCGTCGTCGGATGATATTCGGAGGCTTCCGATGATGTCTTTGACGGAGCGGTGGAAGATGCTTCCGGTGACACCTTTGATGGTGCGGTGGAAGATGTTTCTGACGGCATCTTTGATGGCGCAGCGGAAGATGCCTCTACTGATGCCTTTGGCGGTACCGTGGAAGATACGTGAACATCGTGAGATGATTGGTCGCGGTGCGAAGATTTTTGCGCAGGCGCACCGGCAACGATGACAATATCGTCATCGTCTCCCGGGTTGACCGTAATGCGTTTATAGTCAGTGTGGTCAGCCAATTCGCCTCCATGGCGCATACAATACTACCGACTCAGTATCTCGGCGCACTGAGGCAACTAAGATACTAAGCCTTCTGCATTCACCTCTCGCATGCAGCAGAAGCAATGCAGGTCAGCTTATTATAATGCAAGCAAATCGACCTTTTCGAAAGCAAATTCTGATTGGTTGATGATATCGGCATTGCCGACGACGCATCTTCCGGCGTTTTCGTACAGCTCCTTCAATGGCTTTGCAAGCTCTTGGACATCGCGCACCTTGGTCTCGATGACCTCTTTGCGATAGCGCAAAAACTGCTCGCGCGAATAACGAGAGAAATACATGCTGTCCTGACGCCTCACAAGGCCGCGCGGCTTGAGCGGTTTATCGAATGAAGCAGCCGTACTCACAACGTATCCATCGAATTCCTCTGGCAACGGCGAAAATTCTTTCAGCCACGGGGCTGCTGCTTCAAAGCGATCGAGCGTTTCATCGATGTGCGGATCGCGATAGGAATAGTAATACGACGAACCCGAACGCGTTGTTACAAAGCCTGTACCGTAAGCGCCACCCAAAACACGGATTTCGTTCCAAAGATAATCAAGCGAGAGTACCTTAGAGAGCACCATCCATGTTCCTGAGTAGTTCGAAAGCTCTCCCACCAATGCGCGCCTGTCTGCAACAGCTGCCGTATAGGTAACGTCGCTTGGGACCATAAAGGCTTCATTCTTGCGCTCAGGCGCAGGTGCCGAAAGTGCCTTTTGAGGAGGCGTTGGCTTGATGCCTAATTCTATGCCCGCCTCAAGATAGGAGGCGAAATCGCGCTCTGTTCCTGCAAACGACAAGGTGCATCCGTCATCGGTAAAGATTCTCTCAGCGAGATCTTTGAGCTTTTCCGCAACAGCGGCGGCGCGCATATCGAAATGCGCGATCAAGTCTTTCAGGAATACATAAAAGTCAATTCCTGAAAGCTTTTCCCGTATCACTGAGGCAGGCAAGAAATAGGAAGCGGCACGCGATATGGCAACCGAGTGACCCGCCATCGCAAATCTTTGCTCTAACGCTACCTTTTTCTGCAAAAGCATGTCGAGCAATTTGCCGGTGTCATGAAAATCAGTCTGCGTCATGACTTCATTGGCAAGGTGCGCCGCATCTTCAACATTACTTGCAAGCGCAGAGGTGCTCACGACAAACTTCGGAAGCACATATTCAACGTCTTCCGTGCTCTCAAAAACATCGCACCCGAAATCAAGGTTACCCAGCTTATCTTGAATGAGCGTATCAAGCTCGGATGCCGAACGATACGCGGTATCCATCTTTCCGAGCGCCATTGCCAAAATGGTCACATAGGGAAGCTCTTCAAACTCAACGCAATCTAGGTCAAAGTAACGATAGGCATAGATAATGCCATGGGTCTCAACGGCATGGCGAATGACGGAGAGCATGCCGTGCTCTTCTATCGTGGCTGCAGGCTCATCAGGCGCATCTCCAATATCTGCAATCGATAGTTTCGGCAGTTTCGCAAGATCTTCAGGGGCATCGGGTTTAGTCTGGGCGTCTCTGAGCCGTTCGACATTTTCAGCAATCTCTTCCAATTGCGCTGCGGTAAGGCCCTTTTCAATTTCTGCGAGATGCAGCCGCTCCTTTTCATTGCCATCAGCCTCTACAGGTATGATCTCTGCCTGTGAGCGATGGTCGTTTTCCAAGAAAATCTCCCGCAGAAGATCAGTGAAATAACTTGTATCCAGCCTTTTACGCAAATCTGCAAACAAGTCTTCGTACTTGATATAAGCGCAGGCCGCAGACGGGTCATTGTCATAGAGCCACCCGTTCAATGCCGCCATGGAATAGACAACACCGTCTGCATAGCCGAAGTTGCCCTCGCGCATCACGAATTCTGCATGCGAGAAAGCAGCCTTCACGAGCTCCATATCAAGCGCGCCATCTGCAAGTTCTTTGACTTTTGCGGTAACGGTCTTTTCGAGACGGTTGGCTGCATCTTCGCGAAGGCCTTTTGCGCTCACCATGACGAAAGGCTGATACATTGAATCTGCAACCACCGCTTCGCAGTCATCGACAATGGCTTCATCAAGAAGCGCGCGCTTCAACGGTGCCTCGTTTGAGCCCATGATGGCATCAAGCACAATACTGATGGCTACGATTTTTTCTCGATCGAGGGCAGTACCGATCACATAACCAAGTGCCGTGCATGAATTCTCAGGGGCGGTAGCCATTTCACGCGTAATGTTTTGCGTACAGACTGGCTTTTGCGCACAGAGCGGGTTGGGATCGGCGCAGATGTTTTCTTGCGCAAGCGGCGTGAGATACTCCGTATCCAAAAACGCAAGGAACGTGTCGAGATTCAGATTGCCGTACAGCACAATATAGCTGTTGTCGGGGCGATAATGACGCCGATGCGCATCAAGGAATGCCTCATTAGTCAACGTAGGAATGTATTGCGGCATACCGCCTGATTCAAAGCGGTAGGTATTGTCTGGGAACAGCGATTCGCACAGCGTGTCATAGAGCACTGACTCAGCATCTGACAGCGCGCCTTTCATTTCGTTGAAGACAACACCGTTATAGACAAGACGCTTTGTTTCGCCTTCAGCCTGTCCTTCAACATCTTCCAGTTCATAGTGCCAGCCTTCTTGCTCAAAGATGCACTTGTTCTTATAGATGTTCGGATAGAAGACGGCGTCCATATAGACATCGGCAAGATTCAGAAGATCTTGTTCGTTGGTAGAAGCCACCGGATACATCGTTTTGTCAGGAAACGTCATCGCATTCAAAAACGTTTGCATAGAACTCTTGAGCAGATTGACGAATGGTTCTTTGACCGGGTATTTCCGTGATCCGCATAACACCGAGTGTTCCAAGATATGAAAGACGCCAGTGTTGTCTGCTGCAGGTGTTTTAAATGTAATAGAAAACCCTTTGTTGTTGTCGTCACATTTCAGGTAGAGCAAACGCGCAGCACTTGCTTTGTGTTGCAACACATACCCGAATCCGTCAATCTCGGGAAGTTCTTCGGCATGTATATATGCAAATCCATGCTGCTCAGCGCAGGTCATAATGCCATGATCATCCATGGTGGCTCCTCTGTTTGGAGGCGGCGGCTTTCCGCTTGCGCACGCGCGAACACAAAGCCCTCGATCGTGAATAGAGAGACGATAGTTAAAAAGCGATAGTACTAAAGACGCAACGAAATCGAATGGTTAGGTTTATAGGTATTATCGCATGCTTTGCATGATTAAAGCATGCGATACCCAAGGAATTTTATTTATCCTCTTAAGCTGCTGTGGAAGCGCTCGAAGATGAGGAGCTTGAAGATGCTGTGGCACTTTGGCTGCTTGAGCCTTCTGCATCTTGGCCTTCAGTGTCGCTGCCTTCTTCACCTTCGGTTTGAGGCGCGTTGTTGCTTGCTGCCTTTTTGGTCTCAATCTTTTGGACATCAGTCAGATTGATTGTCTGTCCAAGCCATTTCTTCTCGATGACATCGATCATGCCATTATCGATAAGCTTAGTCAGCGCAGTTTCAATTGCCTCTTGAAGCTCGGTGTTGGATGCCGGAATAACGGCGCAATAGCCGCTTTCGCTTCCAATCAAAGCGACAATCTTGACGTCAAGATTTTGCCTGCTTGCCGCATACAATCCGATAATCGCATCAGAGGCAACATAGTCTGCCTCTCCGTTTTTAAGGTCTTCGAAAGCGCTGGCAAGATCAGAAGCGGAAACTAATGACTCCTCTCCATAGGTATTGGTGATCGCCCACGCACTCTTTGAAGAGACTTGTACGGCGATTTTCGGTGTGTCAGTCGCATTCGGTGCGGTGTCGCTTGAAGATTCAAGGGCAAAAAGCACCACACCGGTGGGCAGATATTTCTCGGACTTCCAGTAATCTTTTTCGACGTCTGATTCATCAACGCCTAAGACCATATCGACCTCGCCGTCGGTCAGCGCACCAGATGGATCGGTGCCGCTATCGACAATTTCAAGCTCAAGACCAAGCTCATCAGCAAGAGCTGCAGCAATGTCGACATCGATACCAATGACTTTTCCGTTGCTCGTGCCTGCCAAAGGAGAGTTGCTGGTGTTGACACCAACACGTAGTTTGCCATCTTCGGCAATGGCCGGGCTTGAAATCTGCGGTGCACCAAGCTCTGGCGTATACGTTTCTTGTGAGCCACATCCCGTAAGGGTCACGCAAAGCGCAACTGCTGTACACGCAGATGCTGCAAGAACTGCTGCTTTTGAGAATGCCTTCAACATATCCTCCTGTCAGTAGCTTCTTCGACTGACCTAGTCTTTGCCCCCACACTCGCGCACTGGAGCTTTGCACACAGCAGATCGCTCACGTTGCAAAAACCTGCAAGCAGCGAATGCGTGCGCTACACTCTCTCGCCTGTCGAACCCTGTGTTCGAATCACAGACGGTGCGGCTTACTTCTTGAATACGCCATGCTCTCCACGACGCTTGCGCACGGTGGTTTACGTGGGACCTTTTGACCGCATCTGCCATGGGCTAAATGATTGCGC
>CAYPKC010000054.1:0-8743 GCA_964411215.1 uncultured Eggerthellaceae bacterium
CGAGCTTGGAAGGCTCGAGTTCTACCATTGAACTACACCCGCATACGCTTCTGCCCGAATGGGCGAACATGATTATAGCAACAAATTCTTGGCATAGTGCTGTGAAACGATAACTGATGCAATTTATGATAAGCCTCTGCACAAGTTAACAAGCGCCTGAGCGCTGCAGGTTTTCAGCATTCCGGATCAGCGTCTGTTGCGCCCTTCAGCGCTTCATCACCTGGGACGCCATCACCATTGCCAGCCGCCGTATCTTCAGACGCCGTTGCATCTTCTTCGTTCTTTTCGCTGTTAAATTCCGCAACGAAACCTGCCGAAAAGATGCCGGCAGGAATAGCAACAACCCCAATGGATAATGCCATAACGAAAAACCCGATAATCCTTCCAAGGGGCGTTATGGGAACAAGGTCGCCATATCCTGTCGATGTCATCGTTGTCATTGCCCAATACAGCCCCGTAAAGACGCTATCAAACTGTTCAGGCTGTGCGTCATGCTCTGCCTGATACATAAGAACGCTCGCAACGATACATAACAACGCCAGCACCATGAAAGCGGCAACGATCTGGTCAGATCTCTTCTCAATCACCCGATGAATCGATTTTAAGCCACGCATATAGCGCGAGATTTTAATAAGACGCACCAGGCGTATAATCCGAACTGCATCTGCAATGACAACCGTCTCGGGGACAAACCAAATGATGATCATCGGCAAAAAGGATAAAAGATCAATGATTCCCATCAAAGAGCGCGCATAGCGTATGCGAGCTCGAACAGGGGTATAAGTTGGATACACCTTATCAGCAATCCATAAGCGCAAAACATATTCAACGCCGAACACTATGGTGGAAAAGATATTGAATATCGCAAAAGCAGAAGAAAAGCGAGCATCGGGCGGCGCATCGTCCACACCGACCACAAGCGCGTTGAGCGTAATGAGGATAATTAGAAATATTCCAAACACACGGGCAATTCCTTGTGCGCGAAAAGGATCCTCTAAGCCGAGATACACTCTCTGCTTCATCGTGGGTGACTCAACTTGCGCTGTTTGTTCCATGCGAAAAGTATAGAGCAAGGAGCAGAAGCGATGCGCGAATCAGGCGGTATTAACGCGTGACCTGAGCGTATGTTGGCTCTAAAGCGCGCTTGAAAGCATAGGAGTTATAGCGATTGATGACCATATTGACCCGCGCAGGAGCGTAGCCTTTGGCAATAATCGCATCGGCGTCTTTTCCCTCTTCAACATGGGCAAGCAAAATGGAGTCAAGCGTTTTGTAATCAATGCCCATAGACGTTTCGTCTTTTTGATTGGGAGCAAGCTCAGCACTCGGCGGCTTCAATATGACGTTTTCTGGAATGGGCGGAACGTCCCCTTCCATAGACGCCATGGCATTTCTCCAGCGGCACATCGCGAAGATCTCTGTCTTATAGAGTCCTCCAATGGGAGCAAACGCTCCAGCAGTATCGCCATAGAGCGTGGAATATCCCATCGCAGCTTCTGACTTGTTGCCCGTATTGAGCATCATCCAATCGCGTGCATTAGAGAGCGCCATGATACAAACCATACGGCAGCGCGCCTGTGTATTCTCTGAAGCGAGGCCGCCTAACGCTTCTCCTGTCGCCTCTGATATCACATGCGCGAAAGCTTCATAGGGTGCATCGATGGGGATGATCATAGAGTCGATCTGCGTGTTGGCAACAAGCGCTTTTGCATCTTCCAAGGAATCGATCGTTGAATAAGGTCCGGGAAGCATAATGCCATGCACATGCTCTGACCCTAATGCATCGCTTGCGATAACGGCAACAAGCGTTGAGTCAATGCCGCCCGACAGGCCAATGACAACATCTTCGAAGCCAGCTTTATGAACAAACTCAGCGGTCTGTTCAACACAATCGGTATATGCCTGTGCTAAATCCATAATCGTATTCTATTCACCTTGCGTTTCCGAAATATTACGTATCTGCGCCGAAAGCCATTCAGCCCACTCATCAATACCGTCGCCTTTCGTTGCGGCTATCGGAAAAATGGGCGCTTGGGGATTCAGCTTAAAAACGGCGTCTTTAAAAGCAGCTTCGTCGAAATTGAACACCGGCATGGTATCCACCTTGTTCAACACCACCGCCTCAGAAACTTGGAATACGCCAGGGTATTTAAGGGGCTTGTCGTCTCCTTCAGGAACCGACAAGATCATGACTTTTGCATTCTCCCCCAGATCGAAATCGGTGGGACATACCAAGTTTCCAACATTCTCGATGATAATGAGATCAAGCCGCTCAAGATCTAAGACATCGACTGCGCGCTTAATCATGGCGCTTTCCAAATGGCAGGCACCACCGGTATTAATCTGAACGGCAGCAATCCCCTGTTCTTTAATGCGCTCAGCATCGACGTTCGATGCAATATCGCCTTCTATGACAGCAATATTGAATTCATCGCGCAGGGCGTCTATGGTCGCTAAGATGGTTGACGTCTTGCCTGATCCAGGGCTTGCAAGCAGGTCAAGCACAAAAACGCCGTTATCGCGAAAACGCTGCCTGAGCTCTTCGGCAATGGCATCGTTTTTCTTAAGCACTGCTTCATTGATATCAATATGGACAGACATATAAACCTCCTTAGTGCTTTTGCGCACGTCGTCTCTTCGCGAAGCCTGCAAGCTCACTCACTCGTCATCGGGAAGATCAACCTCAATCGAGTTGATAGCGAGCTCTTTGCCGGCGATGAGCTGGGTGGCAAAGCTGTTGCAGTGAGGGCAAAACATGCTCAAACGATCATGCTCAAACTCCTCGCCGCATTCAAGACAGATGCTTTTCGGTCGTATCATGTTGACCTCAAGCACAGCATCTTGCATAAACGGATCATCCTCAATCAACACGTCAAACGCAAACTGCAAAGCATCTTCAATAGCCTCAGTCATCTCGCCAATATCAAGCGTAATGCCTAAAAGCCTGAGTGCTCCGGCTTCCTGTGCCGCTTGCTTGGCCGTATCGACGACCGATGTCATAATGCCAAGTTCGTGCATGAAATATTCCTGCGCTTATCCTACGCGGATTCGGAAGCTTCCTCTTCCTCAAGCTCGGCATTCTGTCTCTTAATGCGCCGCGCCAACACAAGTCGCGCTGCAAAAAGACTCAGCTCATAGAGCACGACCATCGCGGCAAACAGCAAAAGCATGGTAACCGGAGATGCGTCGGGAGTAATGATGGCGCAAATCACCATAAGCACGATGTAGATTACGCGCCAGCTACCACGCAGCTTCTTATAGGGAATGATGTCAAAAATGACCAGATAGAAGATGACGAGCGGCAGCTCGAAAGCAAATCCGAATGCGATTTCAAACTTGATAATGATGTCTATATATGACGACATCCGAGGCTCGACATAGCCCAAACCCATTGCCTGGTCGGTGAGCCATTGGAAGGCGGCAGGCAAAATGAGCAGGTAGCAAAAGACTGCGCCACCTACGAAAAGCACGACAGCAATGGTAAAGGTCGGCGTAAACCATTTGCGCTCCTTCGGTTTGAGCGCCGGTAAGAAGAATGCCAGCAACTGCCATAAGATAACTGGCGATGTCGCAATGACGGAAAAGAAAAACGCGATCTGAAAACGAGTCGCAAAAGCCTCAAAAGGATCAAGCGCAACTGTCTCTACCCAACCGGTTTCAGGGTTAAACGGAAGAAATGACGCTATGGGCATCAATAGGAACTGACCCATGATAGGGGCAGAAAAATAAAACACTAAAACGGCAATGCCCAAGCAGGCAACAATACGCACCAGGCGCATTCTCAGCTCGCCGAGATGGTCGAACAAAGGCATTCGCGCAGGACCGATAGGCATCGCGCTAATCCTCCTCTGCGACTATCTGCTTGCCGGCAAGATCGGCTTTGGGGTTTTCAGCAACTTCAGCACGCTGAGCAGCAATTTTTGCCTCTTCTTCTGCACGCTTCTGCTTAGCCGCTTCTGCTTGCTCGGCTGCTTTGCGTTCAGCACGCTGTCGATCATATTGCGCCTTACGCTCCGCAAAGCTTTTCGCCCGGTCATCGCTGTCGACCGAAGGCTTTGTGGCGGCAGTTGCGACATTGTCAGAGGCTGCATCTTCCCCCTGCGCGTTTTGATCGCTTTTCGCGGATTGAGCGCTTGATGCTGCTTGCTCGATAACTTCAAGAGGATTTTTGAACGGCTCGTCTGAATCTTTATCGATAAACGACTTATCTTTCAACTGCTCGTTCATCTTGTCCTGGGCATTGCGGAACTTAGCAATGCCTTTGCCGATGGTCTGCGCAATAGCCGGCAACTTATCAGGTCCGAAAATCAAAAACCCGAAAATCAGTATAAGAAATAGTTCAAATCCGCCGATACCGAACACGCAGATGCCTTACGTACGTTTAGCCCTGTAATACGGAAAGCGCCATGGTGGGAATACCAAGGGCAAGCACAAGAATAACGCATACGACAACGGTAAAAATCTTTTTCGTGCGCTCTTTGCGTGCCTTTGCTTCCTTTTCACGGCGTGCTTGCTCTTGCGCTGCTTTAATACGCTCTGCCTTTGCATCGCGCGTGAGATTCTTCATCTGCTTTTTCGCTTGTTTATTGGTCTGAGCCATAATCTTTCCCGGTTTCGTGTATCACCAATCGCTTAGGATGCTTTATAAGCCAGATAAGCGCGTCTCGTCACTTTGAATTGATATTGTACGCAAAAGAAACGGTTACGACTTCAGTTTTGCTCGAATCTCTATAACGCGTGCAATATTTTTCGCAATCTCCGCATCGACATGCCATCTGTCCTTTTCATACAGGATTTTGCCGCCGACCATCGTCATAAGCACGTCAGAGGTGAGGCACGAATTCACGACGGCAGAGATAGGATTGAGCTCGATAGATTGATTCGAACTTGAAAGATCAACAGCGATAATGTCAGCTTTCTTGCCGATCTCAAGCGAGCCGATCTGATCGTCCATCTTAAGAGCTCGAGCGCCTCCGATCGTGGCAAGCTCAAGCATGGTTGCTGAATCCAAGAACGACCGCGTATCGCGTGCTCTATGCATCAGCAGCCCCGTACGCATTTCAGAGAACATATCGGTGGATTCAGTAGCGGCCGGAGAGTCGGTGCCGAGTCCAATCCTAAAGCCTGACTTCAAATACTCGCTCAAAGGAGCCATACCCATGCCTAAGATGGCATTGGCGCGTGGGCACGTGCAGATAGCAACGTCATGTTCGCGCAGCTTGTTGATGTCTTCATCATTGACATGCACCACATAGATTGCCATAACGTTGGGCGCATCGAAGGCACCCCAATTGAGCGCATAGCGCACAGGAGTAACACCAAAGGGAAGCCACGGCGGAATCTCGACATATCCGCGCGTCTCTTCGCTCATGTTGTCGACAGCGAACATGGATGAACCGTACATGACAAAGTTGTACTCTTCCCGGCTTCCCGCCAACCTGAGCGCAACGGGCAAATCCTCGCGCATGGCAAGCTTAGAAGTCAAGCTGAAGACTTCGGGATGGTTGGCGTAGATAGAGGCAGGAGCAATACCGATCGTCACAAGATTGGGATCAACGGCATTGCGCCACTTATCAATATCGGATTCTGCATAGTGCATAGCATAATCAATGCGCATCTTATCCATAGCACCAACTTCGCGATAGATGACACCGCGAAGCCCCAATGATGAGACGGCTTCTAAGGATGCCCCTGTTGAAGTGATATCCGACACCGTTGTGATGCCCGTGGATAGCGCATCAAGGCCGCCCAGAATGGCCGAGTCATACCAATCGTTCGGTTCAAGATGCGAGGAGCGCTCAATGATGTTGAGAATCCACTGCATGTAAGGCTGGTCTGCAACAACGCCACGCAAAACGGATTTCTCAAGCCGCGTATGCAGATCGACAAAGCCCGGCATAAGGGCAGCAAGACCGTAGTCGATGACCTCTTCATCAGGATAGCGAAGTCGCAATGAACTAAAATCGCCAATATCGACGATTTTGTCATCCTTGACAAGAATGGCACCGCCACGCACCGGGTCGAGCGTGACAGGGAAAATATATTTAGCGCTGAGTAACATGGCATCTGCCGCCTTATGTGTGTATCCGTTTTTGGTAAGCGATTATTCTAACAAAAGCGCCTTATGCAGACCAACGGCAGGGGCGTTCGGGCGCATAAAGCCTTGACGGGCATGAAGGTGCATGGCTGTGACGGGCATTCGGGCACATAAAACCTTGACGGGCGAAGGTGCACAAGCCTTTATGGCACAACGGCCACCTTCCCTACTGCGTATGACCCTTTTTGGGATAGTACAGAAAGGCAACAAACGCTGAAAGCGCGATGCAGCCCATAATGATGCCAATGGTCGGCGCATATCCCCACGCGGCAACCGTAAATCCCCATACGGCAGAAGAAGCACCTATCGCAACATCGTTTCCTAACAGGAACAATCCATTTGCCGCACCCCACCGGTCAGGCGGACTTAACCGTACCGCGACGGTCTGATTGATAGGAAGAGCAAGACCCAGGCTTACTCCATAGGGAATGCCCGAGAGATAAAACAACACATCCCTCGCGCCTTCGATAGTGTCGAGCGCACACATGAGGGACAGCGAGTAGGCAATAAGGCCAAACACCACAGCGACAATCATGATGAAAATCGGGCGCACCTTGTCCATAAACTTGCCGGAAGTAAGACGTACCACAACCATCGATACCGCTGAGAGCGTATAGAAAATGCCCGGATTGCCAATACCGAGGGATTCGCCGAAGATTCCCATAAAAAAGATGCCGAAGCCAAATGATGTCGCAATAAACATGATCGGAATAGTTCCCGGAAGAGCGGTCGGCTCAAGAATGCTTGCGGCAATGGCGCGCGGACTCAGTTTGGTGTTTGCCTTCTTCTTTTGGATTTCGCCCTTTTCCCACCTTATGCGATATTCAGATGTCGCATTGAGCTTTTCGGGATGCTTCTCATACCGGCAGAGAAGAGAGAACACCAAAGCCAACACTGAGCAACTAATGAGTCCGCCATAGAAATTCTCTGGCGGGTCGGTTGAAGCAAGAAAGATAGCAAGAGCGGGACCAATCGACATAGCAATTGCCTGGCCAAGCCCATAGTAACCAATACCCTCTCCCAAACGAGCAAAAGGCAACACATCAGCTGCGGCCGTGGCAGATGCCGTCGTCGTTGCCGCAAAGCCCAACCCTTGCAAGATGCGCCAGAAAATGAAGGCACCGTCGGTATTGACCATGAGAGGTCCCGTCGTCCCGATGATCATAATCACGCTGCCGGCAACCATGACAATCGCGCGTCCCTTAAGGTCTGACAAGGGACCGGCGATCATGCGCGATACCGCCGCCGATGCGGAAAATGTAAGGGCTCCAATACCCGCAAGCTCTGTGCTTGAGCCTATTTTGTCCAGATAGATAGAGGTGCCGGCATTAGCGCCCTGCCCCATTAAGAAGGCGCACAAGGTGGCGGCAACAATCAGCACAAAGATAGGCGAAAAAACTTTATCCTTACTCACGCGGGTTTCCTCGCTTTGTGGATACAGGCAATCCCGCCCGTGCAATTCCGCCATTCAATGTGTTCGAATCCGGCCTCTTCCATAAGTCCGGCAACTCCTTCTTGGTCAGGAAATGCCTTTATCGATTTGGCCAAATAGATAAATCCTGAAGCATCGCCCGTAATGAGTTTTCCCCAGAAAGGAATCATGACATTCAGATAGAAACGATAGAGCACTTTCCATACGGCGTTTTTCGGCGTCGAAAAATCGAGGCAAATCAGCTCTCCTCCAGGCTTCAGCACCCGATTCATTTCACGCAGCGCACGTACTCGTTGCGGCATATTGCGCAGACCGTAGGCAACGGTCACGACATCAAACGAATTGCTTTCATACGGGATATCTTGGGCATCAACCACTTCAAAATCGATGCTCACGTTTGCGCCTCTACCCTCTTTCACGTGCGCAGCAGCAACTTCAAGCATTTCGGGCACCAGATCAGTGCATTGAATGTGAGCCGGTGTTTTTGCTTCAGCGACAGCGAAGGTGACATCTCCTGTGCCTCCAGCAATATCTAAAACGGTATGCTCTGGTAAGACATCTGCCCAGGCCACCATATCGCTCAGCCAGCGCTTATAGGTACCAAAGCTCGATACGGCATTGAAACGCTCATATTTATGCGCAATCTGCGAAAAAATGGCAGACACGCGCTCAGAGGAAAGCTCTGCAGCGGCAGGCTTTCCCGTTTCGGTATCAATGCTTTGTGTTATCTCTTCGGCTTCCACGATATGCTATTTCCCCGAGCTGACTTCCTTATGTCTTGAGACGCTATTTCCTCTGATCCACCCTTGGTGCGGTGAACTATCTTAATACGGCTCCGACAAATCCGCATGCGCATACGCATCAGCCGTAAGATCAAAGAAGCACCCCTTGGCATATCTATCCTGTGCAACAAGGCCGATCATAACGGCATTATCCCCGCATGCAGAAAGCGGAGGCATCAACAGGCGCACATGCAAGGCGGCACACATACGCTCATACGCCGCGCGAAGAGCAGGATTTGCCGCCACACCGCCTCCCACACAAAAGATCTTTGCACCCGTCTCCTTAAGCGCACGCTTTGCTTTTGCCACCTGAACATCTATGACAGCTTGCTGGAATGAGGCGCAAATATCTTCCATATCCATATCCTCGCCAGACGCTTGACGCTCATGGATGTAGGTAATCACCGCTGTTTTCAGGCCGGAAAGCGAGAA
>CAYPKC010000055.1:0-8690 GCA_964411215.1 uncultured Eggerthellaceae bacterium
GCGCTTGCGAATTCTTTTGTGCACGGATGCACGCCGCTTTCTCCTTGAATGGGCTCGAACATGACTGCGCAAATATCGTTGCCGTGATCGGCAAAAAGTGCTTGCAGCGCCTCGATATCGTTAATGTCCGCATAGATAAATCCTTCGGGGATTGGTTCAAATCCCACCTGGAAGCGCTCTTGGCCGGTCGCCGCAACGGTGGCAAGCGTGCGTCCATGGAAGCTGTTGTTCAACGTGACAACAAGGTCTGCCGACTTTTTCAGTCCCGTCTTAAAGGCTTTGGTACTTGCATAAAGGCGTGCAAGCTTAATGGCGCATTCATTGGCTTCTGCCCCCGAGTTAGCGAAGAAGGACTGCCATTTTGGTTGTTGTGCGCTCTCTTCGATTTCGGCATTCAGCATGCCGCTGATCATTTCTGCAACCTGCCCGCGCTTTTCGACATAGAAGTAATTGCTCACATGGATGAGCTTTTGGGCTTGCTCTTGAAGGGCAGATACTACGCATGGATGGCAATGGCCCAGTGAGCACACGCCAATGCCCGCGAGAAAATCGAGGTATTCTTTCCCGTTCGAATCCGTCAGATACATGCCGCGGCCGGAAACGAATTCAACACCATAGCGCTTGAACGTCGGCATCAAGTACTGTGATTCGAGTTCCTTTTCTGTCGCAAAATCCATTGTGCGTATTGTCCTTTCCTAACGGGCATCCACAAGCTTCGCTGCAAAGTTGCCAAGCGGAGCCGCATCGAAATCGTAGGGGGAAGAGGTCGCCTTGATCATGGTTCCTATTCCCTTGTCGGTCAGTGTCTCTAAGATAAGCGCATGAGGTGTTGTGCCATTGACGATGTGCGCCCTGTGAACACCGGCATCAAGTGCCAACACCGCAGATTCAAGCTTCGGGATCATGCCGCCTGAGTTAGTGCCTGAAGCGATAATCTCTTTTGCCTCGGTTGAGGTCAGGCTCGAAATCAGCGTGCTCTCATCGGGATAATCAAGGTAGAGGCCATCAACGTCGGTTAAGAAGAATACTTTATGTGCGCCAATCGCAGCGGCAAGGTGCCCTGCTGCAACATCAGCATTAACGTTGAAGATGCCACCGTCATCACCCATAGCGATGGTTGCAATCACGGGAATGTAGTCTGCCTTGATCAAGTCTTCAATGAGTGCGGGATTGATTTCGACAATCTCGCCCACGCGGCCAAGATCGGGATCGGCCTGTTTGGCGATCATCGTGCCGGCATCTGCTCCGCTGATTCCCACTGCCATGTTTCCGTGCTGGTTCATGGCTTGCACCAAATCCTGATTCACATCTCCCATGAGCACCGTACGAACAAGCTTAACCGCTTCTTCGGACGTGACCCGCAAGCCGTTTTTGAACTCGACGGGGATGTTGGCCACTTCCATCGCTTTGTTGATGGCTTTGCCGCCGCCATGCACGATGACCGGGTTGATGCCGATGATCTTCATCAAGACGATGTCGGCCATAACTTCTTTGCGAAGTTCTTCGTCAACCATAGCAGCGCCACCGTATTTGATAACGATCGTCTCGCCGGTAATGCGCTTAATCCACGGCATTGCCTCAGTCAGAACTTCGCCTGTTATAGCGGCTGTGCCTTGCGTTCTTTCTCTATCGCAGAATTCCATCAAGAGCTCCTATGACCGGTAATCCGCATTGATCGAAATGTATTCATGGGTAAGGTCGCACGTCCAAATAGTAGTTGCATACGGTCCTTCGCCCAGGTCGATATCAATATCGATTTCACTTTCTTCAAACCGACGAAGCGCCTCTTCTTCGTCAAGCTCAAGCGCAAGGCCGCCTTGACAGGCTGGCAGCCCCATGATGTCGATATTGACGTTTTCCTGCTTAAACGTTGCGCCTGAACGGCCAAGGGCTGCAGCGATCCGTCCCCAGTTGGCGTCGTGTCCTGCCACAGCCGTTTTCACGAGCTGGGAATTTGCAACCGTGCGTGCTGCGGCATCGGCATCTTCAGGGCTTGCAGCGCCTTTGACATTCACGTTGATGAGAATGGTGGCGCCTTCGCCGTCTTTAACCATGGCGCGTGCAAGCGTTGTGCATACTTGGGTGAGCGCTTGCTGCAAGGTGTTGAAGGCTTTTGTGCCCGGCTCGATGAAGGGCACATTCGCGAGCTGGTTGCTGTCGCATGCGTGCGATGCGGGCTCGACTGCCTTGCCAGAAGCCATAAGGATGCACGTGTCATTGGTTGATGTGTCGGAATCTACCGTGATCTTGTTGAAGCTCACATCAACGGCAGGCTTCAGCATGCGGTAAAGATCTGCAGATTTTACCGGTGCATCGGTCGTGATGACTGAGATCATTGTTGCCATATTCGGCATGATCATGCCCGATCCTTTTGACATGCCGCCTATATAAAAGGTGCGGCCAGGATAGCCGATCTCGTCGCCGCTCACCTTAACGGCGCATTCTTTTGAAACCGTATCGGTTGTCATAATTGCGCGTGCGGCTTCTGCTCCCCCTTCAATCGAAAGCATCTGCGCCATGTTTGGCACATGCTCTTCGAAAAGCTCAAGGGGAAGCTGTATGCCGATGACGCCGGTTGATGATACCAGCACTTCATCTGCTGCACAGCCGACAGCATCGCTCACGAGTTCTGCTTCCTTTTTCGCCGCAGCAAATCCCTTATCGCCCGTTGCTGCATTTGCGATGCCCGAGTTGATAACGATCGCCTTTACGCACCCATAATGGCTGCTGCCCGAAGTCTTTTCCAATTGCGATTTCGAAAAACGCACGGGAGATGAGCAGAAGACGTTTTGCGTAAAAGTCGCAGCCGTTGCGCACGGCTCGTCACTCACAATAAGTGCCAAATCCGGCTTCTTTATATTCTTGCGAAAGCCGGCGTGAACCGCTGCTGCGGTAAAACCGCGGGCAGTGGTAACGCCGCCGCCTTCTACGTAGTCGAAGCCGAATTTCTGTGCATATGTGTCGCTTACGATACTCATTGTTGTGTCCTAAACCGGAAGGGCAAGATTGTCGAGTCCGGCAGTTTCTGGCAGTCCGAACACAATATTGGCACACTGCACTGCCTGGCCTGCGGCACCTTTGCAGAGATTGTCTATCGCACCAAGTGCTATGAGCGAATGCGTGCGCGGATTATACGCTACGCCGATATGGGCATTATTCGTTCCTGCAACTGATGAGGTCTTTGGCATCACGCCCGCATCAAGCACGGACACGAAGTGGGATTCCTTATAGAAATCCTGGTAATACCCAGTAAAGGCTTCCGTCGAGTCCAGCGGGCACGACGCATCAAGCTGAATGGTTACCGTTGACAAAATGCCGCGGTTCATAGGTGCAAGATGGGGCGTAAACACAAGCTGGTCATGAATGCCTAAGATTTGTTCGATCTCGGGCGTATGCCTGTGGTTGATAAGTCCATACGCCTCAACATTGTCGTTGGCGAAGCAGAAGTGCGTGCGCTCAGATGCCTTTTTGCCGGCACCGGTCACGCCGGATATAGCGTCTGCAATAACCACGCTTCCCTTCTGCATGAAGCCGCCTCTGAGCGCTGGGGCTGCGGCAAGTGAGGTCGCGGTCGGATAGCAACCAGCGCATCCAACCAAAACGGCATTGCCTGATGCGTGTTTTTGAGCAAGAACGGCAAGCCCTTCGCCTTCAAGTTCGGGCAACCCAAACGCGCATGCTGCCAGAAGCTCTGGCTCGGTGTGCTTCACGCCGTAATAGCTCTCATACACCCTCGCATCTTTGAGCCGGAAGTCGGCAGAGAGGTCTATGACGCTGACCCCTTGTGCAATGAGTTCAGGAGCATGCTTTAAGGCAACCGTATGCGGCACTGCAAGGAAAACGACATCTAAGGATGCGAGGTCTGCTTTATCGTTTGCTTCAAAGACAAGGTCGGTTTTGCCGACAAATGATGGATACGCCTTCGACAGCGGCGTTCCTTCATAGGAGTCAGAGGTGACATGTATCAGTTCGAAATCAGGATGCGCCAGCAAAATGCGAGCAAGCTCTATGCCTGCAAAACCTGCGCCACCGATAATTCCAGCTTTACATTTCATAATTCCTCAAATCTTGCATGATGTTTAATAGGGACAACAAATAAAAGAGCCTTGTCTTTTACGACAGTGCAATTCGGAAAAGAAGGCGCGAACAGCTCAAAGCGCTTCAGAGAAGCAAAGAAAAAGGGAGGAGCTACTACACAAGTAGCTCGGCGGCTGCCGCGCTAGAAACGTCGTCGGGATATGGCTCCGCGCACATCTGAGGCGATGTGCAAGCCAGTCATCGTATATGCGGTTTTCCCGAATATCACGAAATACCCTCGTTTCCTACCCTACAAAATATAAGAATGAGACAGGTGATACCATGTCCAAAACAAACTGTATTTTACACAAGTTTCGAATATGTAAAGAAAAAACGAAGCCAAACGGAGCAGGAAATGGGTAAGACGACACAACCAGCACGGCAAGACAACATAGATGCGATCGTTGCCTACTTCAAAAGTGGCATTAAAGACGAAGCAACGCATATCGGTATAGAGCTTGAGCATACGTTGGTCAAAGAGAACGGCGATGCTGTTTCTTATGATGAAACCTACGGGCAGCGATGGGTTCTTGAACAGCTGGAGCCCGCCTTCCAAGATCGCATTGAAACAAGCCGCGGCGACCTCATTGGCTTGATCGGTAAAAACAGCACGGTTACGTTAGAGCCTGCCGCTCAAGTTGAGCTTTCTGCAGGGCCCTTCAGCACCCTTCAAGAGGCAAGCGCCTGCTTCGGTAGGTTTGAAGAAGTCTTGGAAGATGCCGTGCGGGACAAAGGTATTGAAGTGTTGACGCCCGGCTATCATCCCACGTGCCGCGCTGTTGATTTGCATTTGCTTCCCAAGCGCCGCTATGAATTCATGAACAAATACCTTGGTGCGATTTCAATGTTTGGCATTTGCATGATGCGCGGAAGTGCGTCTACGCAAGTTGCTATTGACTACACATCCCTTGATGACTGCTTGAGAAAACTACGCCTTGCCAATGCTTGCGTGCCGCTCTTCTCTTTGATGTGTGACAATGCGCCTGTTTTCGAGGCGCAGCCGCGCAAGCATTATATGGTGCGAACGGAGATATGGGAAAAGTGCGATCCTGCACGATGCATGCTGGTACCGGGTGTCATGGAACGCGATTTTTCTCTTGAAGATTACGCTGAATACATTTTGGACACTCCCGCAATCGTAAAGATCGAAGATGGCGTGGAGTCGTATTCGGAAGAGACGTTTGGCGACATATTCGCCACCACGCCTATGCAGCGCGCCGATGTTGAACATGCCGTATCTATGTTTTTCACCGATATCCGCCTTAAAACGTATGTTGAAATCAGACCGGCTGATGCTATGCCGCTTGATTATGTCATTGCCTATGCGGCATTGATTAAGGGATTGTTCTACAACAAAGCCTCTCTTGAAGCCCTTGATAGCTTGTTAGATGGCGTAAGTGCCCAGGATATCGTTGCCGCAAAAGCCTCTCTCATGGAAAACGGGTATCAGGGCAGCGTTTATGGACATCCCGTATCAGAACTCACTGACGAGCTGATCAGTATTGCTGCCAATGGACTCTCCGATGCAGATCGCGCTTATTTGGTGCCCTTAGCAGTACTCGTTGCTTCACGCACAACGCTTGCTGATATTGCCCTTCGGAAAAGAGAGCAATCATAAGAGAGGGCACATAAGGTGGATTAAGCAAGGGGCACTTTGAGTAGACGCACAGACGATAAAGCGTTCAATCAAATCCCTTGTTTTATCAATAAGAAAACTTGCAATAAAAAGACAGAGAAAAGATTGGAGTATACATGAATAACGAAGGGAAAAAGGTAAAAGTCCACTATGAAGGCACGCTCGACAATGGTGAAATGTTTGATTCATCATATGAGCGGGGCGAACCTATTGAGTTTGTTTGCATGGCAGGAAATGTTGTCAAAGGTTTTGACAATGCCGTTGTCGATATGAATGTTGGAGAAAAGAAAAAGGTACATCTTGAGCCTGAAGAGGCCTATGGCGAGAAAGATGAAAACCTTATTCAGGCAATTCCGCTCGATCGTATTCCGAATGCGGATGAGCTTCCCGAAAGCGGCATGATCTACTTCCAAGGACCAGACGGCATGCCTATCCCTGCAGAAATTGTCGCAAAGGACGAAACAACCGTCACCTTTGATATGAACCACCCTATGGCTGGTAAAGCTTTGAATTTCGAGCTTGAATTAGTTGGCGTAGAAGACTAAACGCTTCAATCTGTTTTCTGTAAAGACGTGTCGTTTATGGCGGAATGGCAAACTGGCAGCAATAGAGCTGCTTTTGCTCTGTTGCTATTTCGCGTACAGGCTTTGATACGGTCTTGAGGTAGCTGGAGAGAGCTTATAGAAATCTGCAGGATTGCAATCTATAAGCTCATCCAGCTCGCCTTCAAAGTAGGTGGCATAGTCATTAAGCAGAAGCTGAATAGTGCTGGCTTCTTCCTTATTTACTTTGTCAAGGACAAGTCCCTCCCCGATCAGATGATCTGCAAGCTTTTCCTTCAGGAAAATTTTGCCTCCATGCATGCCTGTTGCAGCATATTCTCCAGGGCTTCCCAATAAGAGAATAGTGCCACCAGCCATGTATTCACCAAGGAAGCTTCCCGCATTGCCGCCGATCACAATGATGGGGCACTTATCTTCATATTGCTTCATATGAATACCGACACGCCAGCCAGCATCATCACGGATGAAAATGCGGCCGCCGCGCATTGCGTACCCTGCAGCATCTCCGCAACGTCCATGAATGATCACTTCGCCGCCATTCATGGTGTTGCCAATTTGATCTTGCGCATTACCGAATACTTCTATCGTGCCGCCATCCATGTAGCATGCCATGTCATTTCCCGGCGTTCCTTGTATCTTTAAGATTTTTCCAGCAGGCATGGCACATCCAATGTAGCGCTGGGCAAATACCTCAGTAAGTTCTAATGCATCAAGGTGTTGCAGTTCTTCTCTGATGCGTTCATTAGCGTCTTTGAAATGACACGTTCCAAGCTGGATTGTCTTTTGGGTGGCCTCTGCCATATTACGCAACCTCTTCCCAACCGAGATGATTCAAATGCGCAGGATATCCCTTGTGCAATCTGTCCCATCGTGCGCTGTCTTCAAATTGCAAGTTTTCGGGATCTTCGCTAAACATGGATTCGTCAAATTCGCTGACAGGTAACTGTTCTTCTATCAAAGCGGTGTAGAGCCCTGCTTTTTCTGGTCTATTCAAAAGAATGTAGCCAACCAGGCGGTTATCTTTCATAACAAACTTTGCATAAGAGTCATCATGAGCTTGGATCTTTGTGATATAGCCTGCATCTTCGGGAGGATTAATAATTCCTGCCGTGAGAAGGGACGTGTCAAAGAAATCAACGGCGTTGACCGCAAAATCTCCCTGATAGGGTTCTGCATGAGGCGATGAGGTCATATGATCTGCCGCAATGGCTCCTTGTATCATGGCATTCGGCCAGAGCGCGAGTGGATGTTCGGAGCCGTCGAGTGTATCTTTTACCTGCACGATGTCTCCTGCTGCATACACATCTTGAAGGGTGGTCATAAGGTGCGCGTCGCAAACAAGGCCTCTTCCTTCTTCAGCACCAGCTTGTATGGCGAGAGCTGAGTTTGGACGGACGCCTACGGCAACAACAGCAAAATCGAAGGGAACATGATCACCATTCGTAAGCAGAGCTTCGGTGGCTTTTGTGCCATCTCCTTTGATTTCTTCTGCCGTTACTCCAGGCATGCACACAATGTTATGTTTGAGCAATTCCTTTTGCACAAGAGACGCACAATCAGCATCGAGGATGGTTGGAAGAATGCGCGGTGCAAGTTCTAAAACCAGCACCTCATCAACATAGCTTGATATGGCTTCTGCAGCCTTAAGCCCAATCAAGCCAGCTCCGATAACGAGCGCTCGCGTAGTCTGTTTGACTTCTTCAGCCTGTTCTTTGACCTCTTTTGCCTCTGACCACAGAGCCTGAGCATCATCTAAGGACATGAACGTGAAAATGTTGTCTTTATCATTCAGGCCTTTAATGGGAGGAACGAAGGGATTCGACCCTGTTGCAAGAAGGCACTTTCCATAATGAATGACATCGGCATTAGCAAGCTTGACTTCATGGTCTTTTGGTATGAGCTCGATGACTTCATACGGTGTGCCAAGATAGGTGGTTATATCGTGTTCTTGATAGAACGTATCTGGCTTGAGCCAAATGCCTGCTTCAGATGTCTTTCCCTCGATCATGTACGAGATGAGAGGCCTTCCATAAGCGGGATACGGCTCTTTACTGACGATCGTGACTGATGATGAAGGATCATTGTACCTGATGCGCTCAGCGGCAGAGATGCCTGCGGCGGAATTACCTATGATGAGATAGTCGGTGGTGATCTGAGACATGTTAGGCCACCTCGCTTTCAACATAGATAAGGGCACGATTCGGACAGGCTTCAACACACTGTGGCGTACCGGGGGTGCCCAGTGTCTCTCCGCACAAATCACACTTAAAGGCAATGTCTTTGGATGGCCCTTGTGCAATGGTGACTGCTCCAAAAGGACACATTGAAATGCATGTTCTACATCCGACGCACTTATCAGGGTCGGAAGTCACTATGCCTGTTGTTGGATCTTTCGTCATAGCGCCTGAGATGCA
>CAYPKC010000056.1:0-8579 GCA_964411215.1 uncultured Eggerthellaceae bacterium
TTATCGATAAGGCCATTCCTCCCAAAAAGATGGCACTTCTTCTTGGAAAGACTGCGAATGCCGCCATCTATGCAAAAGCTCTAGGAGAGGTTGGCATTGAGAGCATGGTTGTGGGGGGATCGGTCTTCTCAGACACAGAAGAAGCCCATCTTGTGCGGACACTCTTGCAATATGCCGTCAATCAAAACGACAGTGTTGCCCTTGTGCGCCTTTTGCTCTCTAATCTATTTGCGCTGAGCGATGATGTGCTTTTAGGACTCACGCAGAGAGCTACGGAAGGTAGCATCACCCATATCCCCCTTGCTCGCGCCTTCTGCTCAACAGATGACGTCGTAGGCCTTTCCGAACAGGACCAATGCGCCCTTGCGAGCGCCCGTCGCATCTTGTCAGATTTTGTACGTGCCTCACGCATGAGTGCATCGCGCGCTTTGCGTACTGTCTTAACAGAGTCGGGCTATCTCGATCGCCTGCATGCGGCAAATACGGCTGATGCAAAGGCAAAAGCAGGAAACTTGGCAAAAGCGATACGCATTGTGGCGTCGCTTGAAAAGAAAACCTGCGGGATAGCTAACACCTCAGGTGCGTTTGAAAACCACCTTCTGACGGAGAAGGAACCTCCGGGCATGCTCGCTGAGAGCGATAATGGCTTTCTCAGCATTATGACGATCCATAAATCTAAAGGCCTTGAATTCGATCATGTTGCTATTGCCGATATCAGGACTGGAGCGGCATCGACTTCCTCGCTCGTCGCTGAAAATGTTGATGAACATACCTACCTCATGTTCAAGCCCTTATCCAAAAACTATCCCGATGCCACCTATGCAGAGGTAGCCAAATCGGTTAGAAAGAAGAAGCCATCATGCGTCACTGGTAAGGGCCTCTCTCCCAGCGACGTGACTGCAACGATACGCGATGCAAATTCAGCACCTGATCGCACCTGCGCCTTAAAAGAATTTGAAGAACTGCAAGAATTGCAAGAAGCGAGACGTCTTCTCTATGTTGCTATGACGCGGGCCCGCGAATCGCTTTTTGCATCGCTCGTCGTCGGGGCAAACGATGGTCATAAACAATACAAATTAGTCTATCAAGATATCTTTGCTGCGATGAATACGCATTTCAATCAGCCAAGCGATATATTGAGCGATTCGTTCAGTGGAACGTCTTTGCCATTCCATTTTGAGCGACAGGTTCTCAAAGGCGAGACGTTAGATGATGATGTGGTATCACACCTTATAGCCTTTAAAAAGGGTACACAAAGTAATGCCTCAGGAGCCACCTCCTTCACAGTTCCACTCTATGAAGAGGCGCCCCCGATAGATCTTGTTCCCTTCAATTTGAGCAGGAAAAACATGCATTCCTATTCGTCGCTTACGCAAGAGAGCTCTATAAGTGATGATGCAGATAAAGCAATTCCCGAAAAGGTGCATGCTCACGGTGAAGAGGAAAGCGACCTTTCGCCCTCAGACATGCGAAAAGCCGCAACCGATTTAGGCAGTGCGTTTCACAAGCTTGCCGAATACACTAACAAAAAGGCGCACATGGCAGGAGAGAACCTACTGGCTATGCCGCCGCAATCGGCAATTGAGGCGCAAGTGAGCTCTTTCAAGCTAAACACCACGCAAAAAGCGCGCCTCGCACACGCCCTTGAGAAGTGGTTTGCATCTACCCTCTGCCATACGTTTGCGACCTTTGGAGATATGCGGGCAGAAGTGCCTTTCGCTGTGCGTATCAATGGCGCGCCAACACCTTTTATTCTTGATGGTGAAATCGATGCACTGGCAGAAAATGATGCTGGGGAAGTTATGCTCATCGATTACAAAACCGGTGTCATGCCAACCTCTTCTCAATCAAGCGACGGCGATCTTGCGTCTATACGGCAAAAGCACACGTTCCAATCGCAATGCTATGCCTATGCCTTATTGAAAGGCGGTGCAGAAAAAGTACATGCCTACTTTGTGCGCTTGGAAGATGAAAATATCGAATGCAGCACAGAACCTCTTTATGTGGATTATCTCTATACCAAAGATGATATTGCGTCTCTTGAAGAGATTATTTGTGCAAAACGCGCGGTATCATACAAGGGGTAGTGCATGCGCCTTGGCATGCATGCCGCATCTCAGTACGCGATTCTCTCAAGGTTTGCCAGGAGTATTCATTGGAAGTGGCCGGCAACACGCATCAAAAGAAGGAAACTCAGGCTGAAAAGCTTGACCGTATAAAAAGGGAACTCTGCGAAGTTCCTACGTTGCCCGGCGTGTATTTATGGAAAGACGTGCACGGGGAAGTCATTTATATCGGTAAAGCCAAACAGCTCCGCGCCCGTATGCGGCAATACGTCAATTTTCAAGATGATCGGGCAAAAATTCCCCTCTTGGTAGAAAAGATTGATTCATTTGAATACATCGTTGTCGATAATGAGCATGAATCATTGGTATTAGAAAAGAATCTTATCAACCAATACTCACCGTTTTACAATGCCGATTTCAAAGACGACAAAAGCTATCCCTTCATAGCCATTACTGAGGGAGATGTCTTTCCTGCCATTAAATATACCCGTGAGAAGCATAAGCGCGACAGCCGCTACTTCGGTCCTTACACCGACGCCCGTGCCGCGCGCAACGTCATAGATATTGCGCGCAAGATTGTGCCGCTCTGTTCAACAAGTTGTGCCACATGGCGTACATTGAAGCGAAAACTCGACAGTGGCACGCCTCTTGAAAAGGCAATGGGGGAGACGTGTTGCTTCGACGCTCATGTAGGACTTGGCCCTGGCGCTTGTTGTCATCAGATAAGCCCGCAAGAGTATGCTCAAAATGTTGCCCGTATTGAACAGTTCTTATCAGGCCATCATAGTGAATTTACCCATGCCTTGACCGAAGAAATGGAGCTGGCTGCCCAAAATCTTGAATTCGAACGAGCTGCGCGCCTCAAAGCCCGCAGAGAGATTATAGATTCCATTACCGATCGCCAACATGCCGTCTCTTCGCATGATTTGAATGCCGATGTCATTGGGTTTTATCGCGAGGAGACCATTGCAGGCGTGCATGTGTTCATCATTCGCGAAGGGCGCATCATTATCTCCAATGAATTCATCTTGAATAAAGGAAACGATGTTCCTGATACTGATCTCATCCATAATTTCATTCTGCGCTATTACGATACGACGACGTCTTATCCACACGAAGTTATTCTTCGCCAGCTGCCAGAAGATCCCGAAGATATAGAAGTATGGCTCACTGACAAGCTCGACTCGAAGTTCGGTGCCAAGGTTAAGCTGATTGTGCCGAAGCGTGGCGAAAAGCTTGAACTGTTAGATCTCGCAGAAATCAATGCACGTCATACGCTTGAGCGTTATAAAGTGCGCACAAACTATTCAGATAAGCGTTTGAACTCAGCGCTTTTGCAACTAGAAAGTGCCTTTGCGCTTGATAGTCCACCAAAGCGCATTGAATGTTTCGATATATCAACGCTTCATGGCTCCTACACCGTAGCTTCCATGGTGGTCTTTACTAATGGTAAACCGGACAAAAACCAATACCGCAGATTCAAAATCCGCACACCGCTTGAAGAGGCTAACGATTTTCTCAGCATGCAAGAGGTTATGAAACGACGATATCGCAAAGAGCGTCTCGAAGATGAACGCTTTGGAGCTAAACCCGACCTCATTATCCTTGATGGTGGAAAGCCTCAACTCACCGCCGCTCTTCAAATATTTGACGAGATGGGAGTCGACGACATTCCCATTGTGGGTCTTGCTAAACGGGATGAGGAAGTCTTTGTGCCTTGGCAAGATTCAGGTCCCATTGTTTTGCCGATGGGGTCTCCTTCGCTCTATCTCATCAAGCAGGTCCGCGACGAAGCACATCGCTTTGCTATTACGTTTCATCGTGAGTTGCGGGGCAAAGGCATGGTGACGTCTATCCTTGACGGCGTCACAGGAATCGGCCCTATCCGGAAAAAGGCCTTGCTGAAGCATTTCAAATCGATGAAACGGCTGCGTAAAGCTTCCTTAGAAGACATCAAAGAAGCACGCATTCTTCCAGAGGAAGTGGCCGAAGAGCTCTTCGTTGTGTTGCAACAGTATAATGATGAAAAGCAGAACAAGGAGATATAGATGCCAAACGACGACAGGCTTAACACCGTAATTGTGACTGGCATGAGCGGAGCTGGTCGAACTGAGACTATGCATGTGTTCGAAGAGCTGGGATATTACTGCGTCGATAATGTTCCTACGAATCTGTTATTAGAACTTATCGAAATGGAAGATTTTCCAGGCCAAGATGAAGGTTCCCGCAAGCTTGCTATGGGCTGTGACGCCCGAAACAGTGAGCATTTCGGCTCTCTTTCTGATGTTTTGGCAGACCTCAGGAAACGCGATATCCCCTATACGCTTGTTTTCCTTGATGCTGATGATGTGAAATTAGTCGCCCGCTATAAATCAAGTCGCCGTCGCCATCCGCTTTGCACAGAAGGGACAACCATTGCGCAGGGCATTCAGCGCGAACGTCATATCTTGCTCGACTTAAAAAGCGATGCAGACTACATGATCAATACAACTGACATGATGCCTCAAGATTTACGCAATCGCCTTCGTTCTATCTTTGAGACAGGAAATGAACGCAAGGGACTTGCGGTGACAGTCTATTCATTTGGTTTTAAGCATGGCGCTCCAACCGATGCCGATTTGGTGATGGATGTACGCTTTTTGCCCAACCCGTTTTACGACCCGCAGCTGCGCACGATGACAGGGCTCGATGCCCCTGTCAGAGATTTTGTCATACTGCGTGATGAAACGATTGAATTCAACAAAAAATGGCAGAGCTTGCTAGATCTTCTTATGGTCGGGTATGTGAAAGAAGGCAAACAGCAACTTGCTATTGGCATGGGCTGTACCGGAGGACAACACCGCTCTGTTGCTTTAGCTGAGGCAACGGGCGATTATCTGAAATCAAAAGGGTATCGCGTCTCTGTTGCGCACCGTGACCTGAGCCGCGCTATCAGGGATAAACCGGTTGATGTCCTTGAAGAATCGCCCGATGTGCACTCGCACTAAGCGTGCTGAGCACTGGAATACAAGAGCCGTTTTACCGTGATTA
Source organism: uncultured Eggerthellaceae bacterium (assembly GCA_964411215.1). GTDB lineage: Bacteria > Actinomycetota > Coriobacteriia > Coriobacteriales > Eggerthellaceae > MGBC163016. The sequence continues at coordinate 5,097 of CAYPKC010000056.1, forward strand.
TGCTCGTTAGTATGTGGATATAGTTTTTCTTATGACACAGAACCAGACACCGTTTCGACTAGAACCTTCTCTCACAAGCGCCTTTGCCGCTTTAGATGAAGCATGTCTTGATGCCGCCTACGACTCGCCTCAAGCCGGCTTTGTCGAGCCCTTGAAGGCAGTTGTCATTGGAGGAGGAACCGGTGCTCCTGTGTCAATCCGCTCGCTTCTCTCTTTAGGCATTGAGACAAATGCCGTTGTTGCTATGGCCGATGATGGGGGATCGACGGGCATTTTGCGTGATAAGGCTGATGTCACGCCACCGGGAGACATCCGCAAGTGCATCGCTGCATTTGCCGATGATCCCTTTGACCCGCTCGTGCGTGCATTCAAATACCGCCTCGCCATCGCTGATAATCATGCGCTTGGAAACTTGCTTCTTGCGGCACTTGAAGATGCGTGTGGCTCCTTTTTGCGCGCGATTGAAATTTGCGAGCGACTTGTCAATGCGCAAGGTCATGTTTATCCGTCAACGCTTGATCATGTGACGCTGTTGGCTCAAGCACAAGATGGACGCGTGCTTGATGGGCAGGCTGAAGCCTGCCATAGTGCTACAGCCCTTGCGCGTGTCTTTCTTCAAAGTGAAAGCGGTCAAATCTCAGCATGCAAGATGGCTGTGCGGGCAATTTTGGAAGCAGATCTCATTGTGCTTGGTCCCGGCTCGCTTTTTACTTCCATCATTCCAAACTTGCTTGTTCCCGGCATCATCGATGCGATCAAAGCCTCGCAGGCATCCGTGCTCTTCATTTGCTCTGTTGCCGATGTGCAAGGGGAGACATGGGGACTTTCTGTCAAAGAGCATGTGCGAGCGCTCATGGACCATGGCATGGACGGGCTCATTGATTACATCCTTGTCCACAGCGAAGTGCCTCTTCGCCAAGAAAGTCCCGCAAACAGCACCTTCACGGCTATTTCAGGCGAAGAAGGGCTGCACGCATCGCTTTCTGATTATGACGATGTGAAATTGAGACGCGGTGTGCGTCCCGTGAAGATCGACTATCACGATATGCAAGAGATTCAAAGCTTCGGCCCTATTGTGCTATCGCGCGACCTTGCCGATCATGAACATCCCACCTGGCATTCTCCAGCAGCGCTTCGAAATGCCCTTCTGCAGGTGATCAAGCTCATGAGTGCTCGTTAGGACTCTGGCATGTCATTTACCGCAGAGGTCAAAGATGAACTGGCGCGCGTGCGGCCAACGTGCAAGCATTGCGAGAAAGCGACCCTTGCTGCTCTTGTCAGAATAGAAGGAACGCTGTTTGTCAGCGGACCTTCTCGCTATCGTGTTGAAATTGCAACAGATTCCGCTTCAGTCGGGCGGTTAATCATCCGACTCTTGCATAACATTTATCACGTAAAAACCGAACTGACCGTCAGGCGTTCTGTTTTGCATAAGACGCCAAACTATCTCATAGAGATCCCCACGCAACCTAAACTGGAAGGCGCCCTTGTCGATATGGGCATCATTTCAGATACGGGCGGCCTTCTCATGGGTATTGAGCCTTCGCTCATTGCCAAGCAATGTTGCGGTGCGGCGTATCTTCGCGGAGCTTTTTTGGGATCAGGGTTTATCTCAAATCCTAAAAGCGATTTCCATTTCGAAATCATTGTCGAAAGTGAAGAGCTCGCGCAAGGCCTTGTTGATCTTTTAAAAGAGAAGAACATTACGGCAAAGATTATGCATCGTCGTAATTCTTATATGGTGTATCTCAAAAGCGGTGATGCTATTGCGGAATTCTTGGCTTTCACCGAAGCGCACCATGCAGCCCTCATGCTTGAAGAAGAGCGCGTCGTTAAGTCGGTTAGAAACGACGTCAACAGAATGATCAACGCAGAGCTTGCAAATGAGCAAAAAGCAACGAAGGCTGCCATGGATCAGCTCTTTCTTATCAAGAAAATTCTTGAGAATTATGACTTCGAAAGTCTGCCTCCCGCATTGCAGGAGTTTATCCGTCTGCGTGTTGCAAATCCCGATGTCTCCCTTAAAGAATTAGGCACGCGCGCAGATCCTCCGCTTTCAAAATCAGCCGTCAATCATCGTTTGCGCAGACTTGAAGCACTCGCAGCACAGATAACCGCTCACTGACCGAACAGCGACTCATACGGCAGATACTTTTTATGCTCTCATGAGCTGTGCTATTCTCTTTTAGTTAGTAATTCCTGATGATTGGAGTATGGATATGACTACGAAAGTCGGTATCAATGGATTCGGACGTATCGGTCGCCTTGTCTATCGAGCAATGTTCAACGACCCAGCTCTTGAGGTAGTAGCGATCAACGATTTGGGCGATATCCCTACCATGGCTCATCTGCTCAAGTTCGACTCTGTCCACAAGCGCATGTTCGAAGAAGTTGAAGTTGTCGAAGACGGCTTTGTCGCCGACGGTCAGAAGACAATCGTGTTGTCTGAGCGCGATCCTAAAAACCTTCCGTGGGGTGAACTCGGCGTTGACGTTGTCGTTGAATCAACCGGTCTCTTCACCGATGGTGAGAAGGCCAAGGCTCACATTGAAGCTGGTGCAAAGAAGGTCATCATTTCTGCTCCTGCAAAGAATGTCGATGCCACCATCGTTATGGGTGTCAATGACGCATCCTATGACAAAAACACCATGAATATCGTCTCCAATGCATCTTGTACCACTAACTGCCTGGCTCCCATGGCCAAAGTCCTTCTTGACAACTTTGGCATCAAGCGCGGCTTCATGAACACGATTCATGCCTACACCAACGACCAAAAGATCTTGGATCTTCCGCATAAGGACTTGCGCCGCGCTCGCGCTGCTGCCATGTCTATGATTCCTACCACCACCGGTGCTGCTCGCGCCGTCGCGTTGGTGCTTCCAGAGCTTAAGGGCAAGCTTGACGGCTTTGCAACCCGTGTTCCCACTCCGGACGGATCTATGGTTGACTTGACCGTTGAGCTCGAGAAAGAAGTCACGGTTGACGAGATTAATGCCGCAATGAAGAAGGCAGCCGATGGCCCTATGAAGGGCATCCTCGAGTGCACGGCAGATCCGCTGGTATCCATCGACATCGTCGGCGACAATCATTCTTCCATCTTTGATTCTGGCCTGACCATGGTGCTTGACGGCAAGAGCTCGTTCGCAAAATGCATCTCATGGTATGACAATGAGTGGGGCTACTCCAACAGAGTGAAAGACCTTGCAAAGATCATGCTCTAAGAGTTGTGCGATGCGAAACGAGAGAGCTGGCAATGCGTCAATCGTTTTCGTTGTGCGCTTTATCTGATGAGTAACCGCATGTAGCTTGTAAAACCTCAAATCCCCTTTGCGGATTTGAGGTTTTCTTCTATAAAAGCTTGAAAGGAGCATATCTTGGCTAACATTAAGACAATTGATGATGCTGATGTACAAGGTAAAAAGGTATTAGTTCGTGTTGATTTTAATACACCCGTAAAAGATGGCATTATTGCTGATGACACCC
>CAYPKC010000057.1:0-8568 GCA_964411215.1 uncultured Eggerthellaceae bacterium
GAAGCTGATGTGCGGACTGCTCTCCCCCACCTCGGGTATTGTTCAGGTCTGCGGCATGCCGACCAGTGACAAAAGCGGTGCGAACCATGCGCGACGCTGCGTCGGTTTGAGCTTCCAATATCCCGAGCGGTCGATTTTCAACAATTCGGTCTACGACGAAGTCGCTTTTGGGCCGCGCAACGAAGGCCTCTCAGAGTCTGACGTTGCCTCGCGCGTTGAGCGCGCCCTTGAGCTAGTGGGACTTCCCTTTACTGCGTTTCGCGACCGTAATCCGCATGGCCTTTCCGGTGGCGAACAGCGCAAGGTATCGCTTGCAGGCGTGCTGGCCTTACGGCCTTCCGTCTTTGCACTCGACGAACCGTGCGCTGGGTTAGACATTCCCGCCCACATCCGTTTTTGGAAGATGATAAAGGATTTGCAACGTCAGGGACAAACAATCGTCCTTGTCTCTCATGACGTGCGCGAAGTGGGTCTTTTCGCAGACCGCATCTTCGAATGTCGATAAGGGACACGCCAAAAGAAAGAATGCCGGTAAAGAGAATAGCGCTTAAAGTATGGCTTCGTAAGTCACGCATGCGCCTTTCACGAATCACATACCTGCGTGTGTAAAGCAGCTATTCGAATCGATACAGGTCTTTTGTAGCCTTCTGAAATTCCCGATACGCGTCTAAGGCAACAGAGTCATCTTCAACAAGCTCAAAAGATGTGGGTTGTCCTTCTTCGTCTACTTCAACCACTTCAAGAACGACAACTTCTCCTGAAGATAAAGGCTTGCACTCATCATCGACCGGGAAAAAGAACCCGTAAGATTTCCCGCCGAGAAGAACCAGTCCCAGAAACTCGAACTCTGTCTCAACGCCCTTTTCATCGCACAACACAATGGTGATGCCCTCCTCAGTCGGAGGGCAAAAATTCGGAGCGCTTCCTGTTCTGATCTCTGCCGTCACGGCTATTTCTTGTTCTTCTTTACCGGACGCTTAATCTCGCGAGGACCCTTGCGCGGCTTTGCCTTATTCTGTTGCTTTTTCGCATCGGAGGCTGCTTTATCGATGGTTTGAGCCATATGGCCTTCCGCCGCCCCTGCAACGGATGTCACGAGCTCGACACCTGGCGCACCGCTTCCTTGCGCCCCGGATGAGCCGGGCGCACCTTGGGCAGCTTGCTTTTCCCGTGCGCGTTCAAGCTTGCGCTGTGCACGCTCTTCTTCCTTGCGTGCCGCTTCAAGACGAGCCACAGGAACTTGCTCAATCGGACCAGAATTTGCAGACTCGAACGCATAGAGTCCAATTTGGTTGCCGTATTTCTTCTGCAGCTTGGCATAGCGCTTTTCGTGCGTCTTCCAAATGCTGAAGAGCGGAACGGCCACGGCAATTGAGGAATACGAACCAGCAATCAGGCCGATCGCCATGGCGAATGCGAAGTCTTTCAATGTCTCGCCGCCGAAGATAAGCATGGCAAAGACCGGTACAAACGAGGTCAACGTGGTGTTAATCGTTCTGACAAGCACCTGATTCATAGAGTGGTTTGCCATTGTCATGAACGTGCAACGTATGTTTTCGCCCTTCATGTTGTCGCTGATGCGGTGGAACACGACAACGGTATCGTAGAGCGAATAGCCCAAAATGGTGAGCAACGCTGCAATCGTATTCGGGTTAACCTCTCGACCGACAAGGGCGTAAATGCCCATTACCAAAATAAGGTCGTGGAGCAGCGCAACAACAGCGATAACGCCCATCTTGTATTCAAAGCGAATCGCAATATAGACAATGATCAAGATGATTGAGACTAAAAATGCGATGAGCGAAGATTGTATAACGCTCTGACCCCAGTCAGGACCTATCGTATCGACGCTGATATTAGTTGCAGGCCAACCGAATGAATCACCGACCGCGTTCGCTATCGTGGTCGATTCTTCTGCACTGGTGTTGGTCGTACGGACCAAGAAGCCAGGCTCACCGTTAGTTGCGGTAGTTTGGATGGTGACTTCATCTTGTCCCTGCTCGGCAAATGCTTGACGCAACTCGTCAGAGGTTACTTCGCCGGTATCGCTGTAGGTAATTGACGTACCGCCGACGAACTCGATGCCGAAATCAAATCCGCGGATACCGATGATCGCAAAACACACAACCATGCAAATGGCAGCAACCGTCAAAAAGACCTTTCGATACCCTAAGAAGTTGATATCGTGTTTTATAAATCGCCCTTTTATCTTCTTAGCAGCTGCAATCGCAAGCGAGCGTCCTTCATCGCCGTCAAGCTTTGTCGCAATCTGTTCAGTCTCGACCGGATTCATTTGCTCTTCGGTCTCAGCAACAGCAACGCTCACGCCTTCAGCTTTTGCGAGATCGGTGTAGAACGTAGCTGCTTTAAGGCTGTCCTTAATGCCCCAGAAGCCAGGATGCTTTGCAATAGCGCGCGGAGCCAACAACCTGATGAGCGGCGCCTTGAAGAGCAGCATCATGATGATGTCGCAGAAGATACCTAAGGAAAGCGTCAGACCGAAGCCCTTGACTGAAGCGCTTGCCAAGAAGAACAAGCACAAGCCGGAGACGAGCGAGACCAGGTCGGCGTCGATCGACGTGAAGATAGCGTGGCGCACACCTGATTGAGATGCGGCACGCACGCTTTTGCCCATACGGATTTCTTCGCGAAAACGCTCAACCGTCAGAATGGACGAGTCGGCAGCCATACCAATGGTCAAAACGATACCGGCAACACCCGCAAGGGAGAGGCTGAACAAATTGAATGCGGAAAGCGCCGCCAGAATGCCGAGGTAGATAACGGCAAAGACAAGCATGGCGCCCGCAGTAATGAGGCCGAGTCCCTTATAGAACACAAGCAGGTAGAGCATAACAAGGGCAAGGCCAATGAGCACAACAATAAGGCCTGCAAACAGGGCATCCATACCAAGGGTCGGACCGACGACCTGGCTCTGTGAAATCTCGAAGTTGACGGGCAGCGAGCCTGATTCCAAAACCGTCTGGAATGCTTTGGCCTCATCTGCCGAGTAATTGCCCGTGATGGCTACCTTGCCTTCAGTGATGATGGACTGAACGGCCGGGGCGCTTTCAACCTTGTCGTCCAAGATAATGACGATTTGCCCGCGCATGGCCACCAGGTTGCGCGTTGCTTCAGCAAAGGCGTTTGTGCCTGCCTGGTCAAGTTCAAGGTTGACAGCGAAATACGGGCTCGTCTCGGTTTCGCGGTCGACACTGATCTTGGTAATGTTGTCGCCGGTCAAAAGCACATCGTAGGTGCCAGGAGTAACCTCAAGCTCCATGTCCTCTTCGGCCGGGAAGCTATAGCCGAATTCGTCTTCAATCTTGGAGTTTTCGCCATAAGAGCCGGCGTTGATCTTCTGAACGACTTCATCGTCGGTAAACGTGTCGATCGAAGAGAAGATAAGTTGGCCGGTAGAGCCAATGGTTTTTAAAGCTTCTTCGGAATCTTCAAGGCCGGGAATCTGCACAAGGATCTGGTTTGTGCCTTGGATCTGCACCGTTGCCTCTGATGCACCGAGCGCATTGACACGGTTCTCGATAATCGTGCGCGACGTTTCCATGTCCTCGTTCGTTGGCGCGCGTCCGTCTTGTTCGTCGGCGGTCATGACCACAGAAAGACCGCCTCGGATATCGAGGCCAAGATTGATCTTGTCTTGTGGCGGTACGAAAAGGAAGATAGAAACGATTATGATCAATAACGTCGCTATGAGAAGCCATAAGTTGCGCCTTGCCTGGCTGCGCGTGTTTTTCGTATGCTTCTGGACATTGCGTTCGAGTGCCACTTGCGAAACTCCCTTTGCTTCAATTACGCTGTTGTTTGTATTTCATTCGCGGATTCAGATCGCATGGATTCAGAGATCCGTGTTCAACTGCAACTCTCATATTTTGCCATATTTACCATATTTATAAAGCAGGAGTACAGCCATATCAAAAACCCGCGCAGTTTCTGCACAAATACACGCGCAATCTGCACATTTTGCGGTGTGAGCAAGCGTGTTTTTGAAGGCAAAAGCGTGCAGAAGAGAGTCCGCGGTCGCTTTGTAAAATGATGAAGCTGTTCGGTAAGCGGAAGGCGCGATTAGTAATCGTTTGCCGCAGGGGATGTCATCCAATCATGCAAAAACTGATCATAGGTGCCGGAAAGAACGGCTTCTTTCGCGCGTCGCATAAGGTCAAGCAGGTAATGCAGGTTATGGATCGAAAGCAATATGGCACCAAGAATCTCATCCTGCTTGATGAGATGCCTGATATACGACCGCGAGAAGTTAGCGCAGGTCGAACACGTGCACTCGGGATCGAGCGGACCGAAATCGTGAATGTATTTCGCGTTGCGCATGTTCATGCGACCCGTGCTTGAAAAGGCGGTTCCCATGCGCGCAGTTCGGGTAGGCAAGACGCAATCGAACATGTCGACGCCTACTCCAACCGCACGAACGAGTGTTGTTGGATTGCCGACACCCATAAGATAGCGCGGTCTGTTTTCGGGAAGCGCCGCTGCAACTTCGGGAAGGGTTTCAAACATGACGTCATGGGGCTCTCCGACCGAATAGCCGCCAATGCCAAATCCGCCAAAGCGCCTTTTGCCTTGTGCTGCTGACTCTTCTTCAATCTCAAGCAAGCGAGAAATGGAGCGAAGGCGCAAGTCGAGATGCATGCCCCCTTGCACAATGCCAAAAAGCGTCTGGTCGTCACGCGTTTGCGCGGCAAGGCATCGTTTTGCCCATGCGCTTGAGTAGTCGACGGCTTGCTCAACGAATTCGCGGCTTGCAGGATAGGGAGCGCACTGGTCGAGCTGCATCATGATATCAGCCCCGATAAGCTCCTGGATTGCGATGTTTTCTTCCGGTGTCCAAAAGATATCGGAGCCGTCATAGATGCTTTTGAAGGCAACGCCGTCGTCTGAGAGCTTGACCGTATCGGCAAGCGAGAAAACCTGGAAGCCGCCCGAATCAGTCAAAATGGGGCCGGGATAATGCATGAACTGGTGGATGCCACCGGCTTCTGCCACAATCTCTGCGCCTGGCCGCATGGAGAGGTGGTAGGTGTTAGCGAGAACGACCTGCGCACCAAGCTCTTCCAATACAGAGGGCATAATGCCTTTCACGGTGGCAGAGGTGCCGACCGGCATGAACATGGGAGTGGAAAACGTGCCGTGGGCGGTTTCAAAGGTAAGCGAGCGAGCGCTTCCGCTTACCGCATCTATCGTGCAATCGAATAAAGCCATGGTTAGCGTTGGACCTTCCCTCTCACCTGTCCCGCACTTCCTGGCACATGATCGCTTGCAATTGCGTCGGCCAAAACACCTGCATTGCCTTCGACAAGTTCTTCATCTATCTCCCGCACGGCATTGTCTTTGAACGCTTGGATCATGGCCGCATGGGCGATAGCCCCTTGATCGATGTGCTTGACGGGGTTTTTGCACACCGGCAGCGTTTGTGCCCACGCGACAAAGTCGGCAAACGATCCATGTTTAACGGAGGCGATATCAAAGTCGATGGGATCTAACAACCAATCGGTCACCAGGTAGGCGTCTGCCGCCAAATCGCAGAAGGCAAGATCTTCCATGGTATTGTTGCCCACCATAAGCACGTCTTTGCCGCACACCGCCATTGCGGCAAGATTTTCCGCATAGTAGGTTTGGCGCGGCTTCACCGTTTTTGAATTCTCATACGAGGTAATGCGCTCAAAGGCGCTCGGGTCAATGCCTGCCCACTTCAGCCGGTGTTTGATGGCAGTAAGGGGAAACATGGGCATGGTTGTCAGCACCAGCGGATAGCCTTTTGCCTGCAATATCTCTATGGCGCGCGCCGATTGCGGGTCTCCCTGAAAGCCGTCGCCAATGTGCTCGAATTCGGTTTCGTAGAATTCATCTGCAATGGCTTGCGCATCTTTGCCGGCGAGCTGGTCTTTGCCATAGACGTCTTCGAACTCTGTCCAAAACACTTCTTTATTGGTTCGGTCATCGGAGCTTAATGCCATGGCTTGCGTGCCCTTCTTGAGCGCCTTCATAAAACGCTCAGGGTCAAGTCCCCGCTTTGCCGCATAAGCGCCGATGCGCGTAAAATAGCTGCGCATAAACTCGTCGATATCCATCGGAAGAAGCGTTCCGTCAAGATCGAAGCATATTGCTCTATAGGAAGGTTTGTCCTCTGACGTGTGCACCATGAGGGCTCCTTTCACACCTATCATTCACTTTCATTCTACCATCGAAGCAGGCGCATCTCCTGTCGGCGGAAATGGTGGCGTTACACTCGGACGCCATCTTGCATGATAGTATTTGCCTATGGACAAACAGAACGAAAAGATGCTTCTTCATGCGTGTTGCGGACCGTGTTCGCTTGAACCGGTGCGCCTTTTGCAGGAGCGGGGCATCTCGCCCGATATCTTCTATGCGAACTCAAACATCTTCCCGCAAGAAGAATACGAAAGGCGAAAAGACACGATTGCAGTATGGGCGCATGCGGAAGGTCTTTCCTTTCACGAAGGCGCCTATGACCCGAAGAAGTGGGGCGCGTCCGTTAATGACGTTGCCCACGATGATGCGGCGCCCCGGGAAGACCGTTGCCGCGCATGCTATCGACAGCGGTTCGAGCAGAGCGCTGCCTATGCCCGCGAGCACGGGTACACGCATATGGGCACAACGCTTTCCGTAAGTCCCTACCAATTCACTAACGCTATTCGCGAAGAGTTGGAGCGCGCCTGCGAAAAGTATGGCCTGCAGTGCGCTTTCGAGGACTATTCGCCCCATTATGCGGAAGCGACTCAGCGGTCGCGCGCGATGGGTATGTATCGGCAGAACTACTGTGGCTGCGCATATTCGAAGGCAGAAGCGGAACAAGAGCGCGCAGAGCGCAAAAAGGCCAAAGAGCTCAAGCAGCAAGAACGCATGCGCGCTGCCAGTGCCGAGCGCGAAGCAGTTGAGCAGCGTAAGGCAGAACGTGCGCGCTATGCAGAGAAGCGTGCACGCCAAAAGGCGATTTTGAAATCGATCAGGAGCACACGTGAAGACGGCTGATTTCGATTACGAACTTCCTGAAGAACTGATAGCCCAAACCCCCTGTCCTGTCCGCGATGCATGCAAGTTGCTTGTCGTGGATCGAGCGCACAATACGCTTGAGGATAGGATTTTCCGCGACATTATCGAGTATCTGAATCCTGGCGATCTGCTTGTTGCGAATGAAACCAGGGTCTTGCCGGCGCGTCTTTTGGGCAAAAAGCGCGGCACCGGAGGCGCCGCTGAGATTCTGTTGCTTCGGAAGGTGGCGCGTGATGCGCAGGGTGCACGTAGTAATAGTGTGTCGCAGGGCACTTATGCCTCTTGCAACGTGCCTCGTGCAAGCAAAAATTCTTCTCACGAGGCTTTTTGGGAAGCACTGGTACGCCCCGGCAAACGCCTTAAGCCGGGAAGCGGGGCCATTGTAGATTTCACCGACGCGCAAGACAACTGCCTCTTGTCGGCAGAAGTCGTTGATTGGTCGTCTTCTTCTGAAGGCACGCAAAAAGGAGAGCGTCTTGTCCGCCTCTTTTGCGAAAACGGCACAGTCGATGATGCGCTTCATGCGATCGGCCACACGCCTTTGCCGCCCTACATCCATGACTACACCGGCGATACCGAGATGTATCAGACCACCTATGCGAAGCGCGAAGCTTCTGCCGCAGCGCCGACGGCCGGCCTTCACTTTACGCCTGAGCTTATCGAACGCATCCGCGAAAAGAATGTCGGGTGGGCTACCGTCGAGCTTGAGGTCGGGCTTGACACCTTCCGCATTGTTGACGAAGAAAATGCGGAAGACCATGTCATCCATACCGAGCAATACACCGTTCCTTCTGAAACGGTGCGGGCAATTGAGGCGTGTAAGAGCGCGGGAGGGCGCGTTATTGCTGTTGGCACCACCAGCGTCCGCTCCCTTGAAAGTGCTGCTGCGCGGGCAGATGAGTCTGCGCCCGGTCAGTTGATTGTTCCTGTTGATTGCGAAAAGACGTCGCTCTATATTATGCCTGGCTATGAGTTTAAAGTGGTAGATGCCATGATCACTAACTTCCATGTGCCGCGCTCTACGCTTATGATGCTCGTCTCTGCTTTTGCAGGGCGCGATACCATCATGGATGCGTATGCGCATGCTATTGAAAAGCGGTATCGCATGCTCTCTTTTGGAGATGCGATGCTTATCATGTGAGGACTTCAAAGGAAATAAGTAACGGTTTCTTGAACTTTTAGTATCATCGTAATTAAGCCGGGAAATAGCGTATAGTTAAGAAACGCTTTCGATGGTGAAAGCAGGCGGGGAACCCCGCAAGATTTTACGTTTCCTATTATCGGAAACAAGGAAAGAGGAAAGAGCATGGCAGAAGGTACTGTGAAGTGGTTTAACCCAGAGAAGGGGTATGGATTCATCTCCCAGCAGGATGGCGAAGATCTGTTCGTACATTTCTCAGAAATCCAAATGGATGGATTCAAAACCTTGGACGAAGGCGCTGCCGTAACGTTCGATATCACAACGGGACAGAATGGTAAATTGCAAGCAAGTAATGTCGTGAAGCAATAACAACCCTCAAACATACGCAT
>CAYPKC010000058.1:0-8467 GCA_964411215.1 uncultured Eggerthellaceae bacterium
CTTGGCTCGACGGTGCTGTGCGCGACATCGTCGTATGCGCTGCTTCTTGCGGAAGAGATTTCCGCGCGCGGCATTCGCGACAAGCTGAAACTGCGCCGCGGCGTGATCGGTTCGGAGCGATGGGGCGAGAAGATGCGCAACCGCATTCAAAACGAGCTTGGCATCGAAATCTATGACATCTATGGACTCACTGAGATTTACGGCCCTGGCATTGGCATTAGCTGCGATGAGCATTGCGGCATGCATATCTTCGAAGACTTCTGCTACATAGAGATCGTTGATCCGAAGACCGGGCAGGTTCTGCCCGATGGAGAGATCGGCGAGCTGGTCATTACCACGCTGCGCAAGCAAGGAGCGCCGCTCATTCGCTATCGCACGCATGACCTGACGCGCATTTTGACCGGTGATTGTAAATGCATTTGCAAAGACAAGCACCCCCGCATCGACACGCTCGTCGGTCGTACCGATGACATGTTCAAGGTCAAGGGCTGCAACATCTTCCCTGCTCAAGTGGAGGAAGTCATCAATATCACAAGCGGCACCTCAAGCGAATATCAGGTGATGATCGAACACGTTGACGGCCACGATGAACTGACCGTGCTGTTTGAGACAGCGCTTGAAGGCGAGGCAAGAGACCATTGCGAATTCGAGCTCGCAAACATCTTCAAGGCAAAATGCGGCTGCACGCCAATCGCGAAAGCTGTGCCTTTGGGAGAACTGCCGCGTAGCGAGAAGAAGACGAAGCGTATCTTCGACAGCCGTTACTAATTGCTGTTTTCTTGAATAACGCGAGAGAGCACCATAGAGCCATTGCCAAAGCTGGGACTCTTCTGTCCCCCGCCGGTCAGATATTGCACAGCCGCTTCAAACGTCCACGGGATGTCGGCAAAGAGCGTGCCAACCCAATCATACGACCCGTCTTGCACACACAGCTCATTATGGTCGAGCGAGAAACGGTAGCGCGCATAGCCTTCAAGACCGCCAAACGTAAACGCGATCATTTTGCCTTCGGGGTCGATCACATATTCGTAGGCAACGCCCTCGGTGAGCGTAATAGTTGTGTCCGTAATGGTGAAAACAGTATCGGTATCTTCAATGCACCACGTGCCTTGAATGCTTTCGGCGTCGTTATAGGCAAACCAATGAATGGTGCAAAAGCCACCGATCGTTCCAATGATAAGGGCAAGCACCACGACAATGATGGTGCGTTTGATGGCGCGGGCATGGCGCTCTTTGCGGAAGCGCTTCTTTCGCTCGTCGACGCTCGCCTCGCGCATGTCGCGCTCTCTCCGCGGCTCTGCACGAAGGGGCGCGCTATCACGAAGCGCACTTTTTCCGTCGGCTTTTTTCTTGTCTGATTCTTTCTGTGCAGTCGCAGTACTTTGGGACGTGCTCGCGCTTGCCGTTGAAGAGGTTTTGTTTTTGTCCTCAAGGTTGGTGCTTATCGATCCCGAAGCAGACGAAGCTTTCCGAAACGTTGGCTTGCTTTTTGCAGAGCCCTCTGACGTGCTTTGCGATGCTGACGCATTTTGCGCATTGACCGCATCGGTATCTAGCGGAATCGTCTTCGCGCTTTCTGATACCGCCGCTCCAGAAGGCGCGGGTGAAGTTGGTTCAATAGGCGCAGAAGATGCAGGCGCAACCGGCCCCACCGCTCCAGAGCCTCCACCGGAAGATACCGCCGCAGCCTTATTCTGAGCATCGGTCGAAGACAACGGAGCCGTCGTCGCATCGGTTTGTGACTCAAGGTTGTTAGATGTTTCGTTATTCACGGAACAGCGCGCTTACAACAGCTTCCGATATGTCAGAGCGTAGTCCTAGATGGCTTCCGGCTCAATGCGAGTCATGCCACCCATGTACGGAACTAAAGCCTCGGGCACGGTCACAGAGCCATCCGCATTCTGGTAGTTTTCAATAATGGCTGCCATGCAACACCACTTCCGTTGAGCGTATACAGATAGCGCGTGCCCTTGAAGTGCTCCGGATCGCGATAGCGAATGTTGGCTCTGCGCGCCTGGAAGTCGGTGCAGCACGAGCAGCTCGAAATCTCTTTGTAGCCGTCATACGAAGGCATCCACACTTCAAGGTCGTACGTCTTTGCTGAAGAAAACCCGATGTCTGCCGTGCAAAGCGTGATCACGCGATAGGGCAAGCCAAGCTTCTGCAGAATGTTTTCTGCGTCTTCGACCATGGATTCAAGCTCGTCGAAAGCTTCCTCAGGCTTGGCGTATTTGACCATTTCGACCTTGGAGAACTGATGGACGCGGATAATGCCGCGCGTGTCGCGCCCCGCAGACCCCGCTTCTTCGCGGAAGCATGGCGTAAACGCGCAATAGTGCAGCGGAAGATCTTCGGCATCCAAAATCTCGCCCGCATGGAGGTTGGTGAGCTGCACCTCGGCCGTTGGAATCAGGTACAGGCCTTCGGTGGTTTTGTAGAGGTCTTCCTCGAACTTGGGAAGCTGCGCGGTACCCGTCAGCGTGGTGGCGTTTGCCATGGCAGGCACCCACCATTCTTTGTAACCGCGGCTCGTATGCTGGTCGAGCATGAAGCTGATGAGCGCACGCTCAAGGCGCGCGCCGGCACCGCCGAGCACATAGAAGCGGCTCTCGGCCAGTTTCACACCGCGCTCGAAATCAATGATGCCAAGATCGGTTCCCAAATCCCAGTGCGGCTTGCTCTCAAATCCTTCAGCCGCGAAATCACGTGGCGTGCCCCAGCGGCGCACTTCAGGGTTATCATCTTCGCTCTCGCCCACCGGCGTTGTTTCATCCGTCACGTTAGGAACATGCATCAGTAGGTCGCGCAGCCCATCGTCGACGGCTTGGCGCGAAGAGGCTGCCGCATCCAGCTCTTCGTTGATCTGGCGAACGCGTTCTTTGGTTGCTTCCGCCTCGTCTTTGTTGCCTTCAGACATCATTTTGCCGATCGATTTGGAAAGCGTATTGCGCTCTGCCTGCAGAGACTCTTCGTGAGCAATCAGCTCGCGACGAGACGCATCAAGCTTTAAAAATGCATCAGCATCAAAAGGTGCCTTGCGGTGTGCCATATTCTCTTTGACCAAGTCAATATTTTCGCGCACGAATTTAATATCTAGCATGTTTCATCCTATCGATGTTTCCATGTCCGAATGACAGCTGCTTGCACAGCTTTATCATTATCCAACTATCGAAGGCGTTATAAAAGGAGTTCGGAAGCTTTTCCGAGCAGAAGCTCAAAGCTTACGCCGCGATCTTTGAAATTCGGCTGCTTTGCCGAAACAATCATGGCGTCGTGGACAAAATCCCCCGCAAAGGCGACCGACTCCACCAGCGAGCGTCCCGCCATAATGCCTGCCAGAACACAGGAAGCATACACATCCCCTGTTCCATGCAGCATATACGGAATGTATTCATTCGATATCTTTATGATGTCGCTTGAATTGGTGCTACCCACATAGTTGTGAATCGCGTCTTCGCCTTCACGATGAACGCCCTTCAAGACAACGTTTTTCGCACCCTTGGCAAGCAGTGCCCGTACTATGCGCTCTGCTTCTTCGTCGGAGATGTCGGTGCCCCTCCATTCGTCACCGATCGGTTCGCCTAAGATGATGGCAGCTTCGGTAAGATTAGGCGTCAGAATGTCTGCATGGCAGGCAAGGCGCGCCATGGCATCGCAAAGCTCGGGAGTGTAGGTGGGATAGACCTTTCCATGGTCAGCCATAACCGGGTCGACCATCTTGATCGCCTGCGGATAGGTTTTGTACAAAGACTCGATGATCTCAACCTGTTTGGAGTCGCCCAAAAAGCCCGAATAGATGGCATCGATGTCAACGTCGATGCCCTGCCACGCATGAAGATAGTCGACAAGAATGTCAGTGGTGTCATGCATATACCATCCGGGAAAGGCCGTGTGGCTTGAAAAAAGTCCCGTCGGCACAGGACAGACATCGCATCCCGCAGCAGAAAGAACCGGTATCGCTACACCCAAAGAGCACTTGCCATACCCGCACAGGTCATGCACCGCAGCAATGCGGGGAATGTAATCGCCTTTACGCTCATAGAGAAATACGGCGTTCGGATCGCCGTGGATCAGATCTTGCTCGATATCGGTTTCTTCAAAGGTCATTTATCTTCCTCCGCTTCTTCTTCTGCTACCTCTTGGGCAAAACCGCGTTCAACATCTTCTTCGAAAAGAGCCCATTCGTCCTCTTCGCTCGTCTTCTCATGGTTCCGATAAATCTTGCGCGTTTTGATCTCGAAAATGATGCTAACCAAAATGCTTAAGACAAGACCTGCTCCGACCAGAATTGCAATGCCGGTATAGGTTTCGAAAAGCACATGATATATTTCGGCGAAATCCATAAGGCACCTGAACTCCCGTAGTTAATGATGTCGCCTGATTATACAACTACCGCCCCGCAATGAGGCAGGTGTGTAAGTAACAGCAATACGCTGGAAACACAAAAGAATGCGAGCATGGATGCGAAAGGCGCATGCTGATACTGTGGGTGTTGTTGCGCTGAAACGCTTGTGGTGTGATCGCAGGCAGTATGTTAGCTGCCTATATGAGCGCTAATACTTAATGATGCCGTTGCGCTGAAGATAGGCTTTAGTGTACGGGCATGCGTAGATGCACAAACCGCAAATGTCAGCTTCTACGCCAAAGTTTCTTTTGGTGAGCGTGTGACACATATCCATACAGGCATCAATGTCCACAATATTTTGGCTATCCATTCGGTGCGACTCTTCGAACGGGTCAATCGCATGAGCGGGGCACAGATTAATGCACTCCATACAGCGTGCACACCGCGAAAGGAATACTTCGGTGCAGCAATCGACAGGCGCATCGGTCAAAATGGTGCTCAGGCGAACTGCCGGCCCATAATGCTTCGTGATAATGAGGCCGTTTTTGCCAATCCATCCCAATCCTGCATGTGCCGCAATAAATTTGTGAGTAAGCGGATGGCTGTTCACCGAAGAGTTCTTTGACGATTCTTCTGAACACGACCACGCAAGATCGTTACTCTTATTGTTGAGGGACAGCGCTTCATAACCCTTCGTGTGAAGCATGTCGCAGACAGTCTCTTCAAGGACCTGAAGCTTCTTGCTCAACTCAATGTTTTTGTTGTAATACTCCAGCGTAGGACCGTTTTCGAGTTCAGCAATCACATGAGGCTCAAGAGGCGTTGCAATAGCGATCGCATGCTCATACGGAAAATTACCCATATTATCGGTCGGGATATCGGAGACGTTTGCAAACTCTACGAGAGGTTTTGGACAGCCCAGCTTTGGAGCAAATTCCTCAATAAAGGAACGGATAACGGTATTCATGCTTTCCATGATAGAAAAGTGCCCCTATCATTGTGGAAACGGTACTTACTTAATCGAAGCGGACAGTGACAACTCGTATGGAATAGCGGTTCTTGACTAGTATCATAGGATATCTTCACAATTTTGTGAAGATGCAAGTACAGCGCGGTATTGCATGCGATAGCGCCTCCCCTGTCACAGCCGATGTTGTCGCCGATGGTGCCGCCGATATCACCCACGTTATCGTCTCCCCAGTCGCCGCTGATATCACCCCCTGTCGCTGCCGATTAAATTCTCTTTAATAAAGCGATTTTTTCGAAGACAACGGGGGCGAATCCCTCTACAATGCATGTTTATATGTTTTGACATATTCACGGATGATGTATGACGGTGTAATTCATGGCAGAAAGCGAACGTGTTATGGTCTACGAAAAAGAATTGACCGCTCTATCCTTAAGCCGCACACAATATATCGCTCAAGCAGGCATGATTGCTGCTTTGTATGCAGCGGCCACGTTGATCGCTCTCATGTTTTTGCAGGGACTTGCGTGGGGTCCGGTTCAGTTCCGCATCTCGGAGGCGCTCTGTGTCGTAGCGCTTTTCACCCCTGCTGCCATTCCGGGACTTACCATTGGGTGTGTGCTTGCAAACCTGATCAACACCATCATTTGCGGCACTGGCGCACTGGGATTGCTTGATGTCGTGTTCGGAAGCGTTGCAACGTTGCTTGGAGCTCTTTTGTGCTGGAAGCTCAGGAGCCGTCCCGCTCTTGCCATTGGATCTTTCGTCTTAACGAACGCTCTTATCGTGCCTGCGTATTTGCCGTTGATCTTGCAGGGGCTTGGCTTTTACACCATTCCCTTCACCACGATTTCCATCGATGGCGCTTTTTGGGCTATGTATCTGTTCGGCGTTATCTCCATCGGCATTGGGGAAGCGCTTGTTATCTACGTCCTTGGCCTTCCGCTTTCAAAGCTGTTAGCGAAGTCGGGCATTTTCTATAAGGATTAGCGAAGCGCTAAAAGTTATTTGTTCTTCCAGCGGGATTGAACGCGGCGCTGCGTGTTTTTGGCTAGCTCGGTCTGAAGATCCACATACGAACGAAGGCGCTCAGGGTCAAGCGTGCCGTCTTCGACTGCTGCCAGCACAGCACAGCCTGGTTCGTTTTGGTGCTTGCAGTCGCGGAACTTGCAATTTTCAGCAAGGCGTTCGATATCGCTGAACGCCGCACCAATGCCCTCTTCGGCATCCCAGAGCCCCAACCCTCTCACGCCGGGCATGTCGACAATCTTGCCGCCGCCGCACCCATTGACCTTGGGAATCTGCATGATTTCGCGCGAGACGGTTTTGTGCCTGCCGCGCCCATCGCGACTCCGCACCTCAGACGTGGCGCGCAGATCAGTCCCCAAAAGCGCATTGACGAGCGTGGACTTGCCCGCACCCGAGCGTCCAATCATGACTGACGTTGTCCCTGCTTCAAGAAGGGCGCGCACGCGTTCAAGAGAGACGTTATCGTTTCGCGACAGCGTGAACACGTCAACGCTTGTGCCTGTGAGAGCCTGTACGCGCTTTCGCGTCTGTTCGCATTCGTCTTCTGTGACCAGGTCGGATTTGGTAAGGATCACCGTGACTTTCGCCCCCGTTTCATGCGCCAACACAAGCTCGCGCTCAAGGCGCTTGAGGTTGACGCCATCACAAGGCTGCACGATAAGCACGCGGTCAAAGTTAGCCGCGAGCACTTGAGGTAACACACGATCGGTTGGATCTTTGCGCACAAGGGATGTGGTCCGGGGACAGATTTCTTCGATCACGCCTACATCATGGCCTTCGGGCACGTTGACGCGCACAATGTCGCCAATAACGGCACGCTCGCTGCCATGCTTTTTGAGATCGGTGGCATGTTCGCATCGAAGGCGGCTTTCTTTGCCATCATTGAGACAGACAAGCGGAAACGAGCGGTCAAGCTTAACGACTTCCCCATACAGTTCGTGCACAGTTGCCGTCATTAACGCTGCCTTTTCGATGTTTGTGCGAACATGTGCGCTTTTATCTTTGTTGGCTTTCGCAGTGTATGTGCTTTCATTTTTTCATCTTCGTTGGCGTGTGCTTCGCTTGTCAGACTTGCGCTAGCGCTCGCGTTCGCGCAAATAGTTGAACGTGAGCATGATCACGCATCCTGCGATCAAAAGCATGATGCCGGGAAAGAGTTGGCGTAGACTGAATTCCGATTTTTCTACAGCGCCGCGCGAAACCAGCATGACGTTTTCCGAATGCACTTCCGAGGCACCTTGATGATCGGTGCACGTCAGGTTAAACGTGCCTCTGACCTGAAGTGTGGTGCCATGTTTGCCATACGCTCCGTACGTGTCGATTTTCGTGCTTGAACTCACGGGCATGTAAATAAGGATTTCGCTGTCCGAGCTGCCTGGCGACTGGAGCGTGATCCAGCAGTATTTCGGGTCGCCCTCGGCAATAATGCGATCGCCCACAACTTCGCCGATCACTTGCACGGTTTGGCCATCCAAATAGGAATCGGCCGAGGCCAGCTCCTCAATGGAAACGTCGTAGATAAAAGAGCTGTCCGGCAGCTGCATGGTGTTGACCTTGTTCGGCTCGCGCTCTTCCTCTTGCGACTGCTCAAACCCTTCGGCATTGACCGGTGTCGTTTCGTCCCCATTTGAAGCTGTGCATTTGGTAACACAGATTGCTATAAGGAAAACAACCAAGACCACCAGCAAGATGGACCAGAATTTTGTGGAAAAGGAAGAGCGGAAGGCACTTGAGAAGCGCTCTACAAATTTCATAGACGCACTTCCTCATTCTCGGTCACCTTTTTTTGAGGATTGATGCGCTTGTGCGGAATGATGCTCGCAATGACTTGAACGACCAGCGCGAGAAGCGCGATAAACTCAAGACGGCCTGCCCACATCTCGAAGATGTAGAAAAGCTCAAGGGTCGCGGGCATGCCGGGCGCGGCAAGACCGGTGACAAGACCGCCGTTTGATGCCATCGCAATGGATTCGAAAATTGCCCGCTGGGCGTCATAGCCATGCGCAATGCCTACCAGGGACCCGGCGACATACGTAATCACGTAGAAGATGAAGATGGTCATGGCTTCTTTGGCAATGGTCGAAGTCAAAATGCGCTTGCCTATATGGTTGTAGGAAACAACGACC
>CAYPKC010000059.1:0-8157 GCA_964411215.1 uncultured Eggerthellaceae bacterium
GGGACATCCTCGACAACTACGACATCAACATCTACGATGACGAGCTCTTGGTTGGCGAGATTGCAGCTCCTGCTTACTACGCACCGTTGTATCCTGAGTTTTCTTTCCAGTGGCTCAAAGATGAGATGGACAAGGCTGAAACAGGCGAGCTTCCAGACTTCCATGAGCGCCATAATGACCGCTACTTCCTCTCGGAAGAGGTAAGGGCAACCATCAATGAGGGTGCTAAGAAGTGGAAGGGCACGTCCATTGAGGACAAGTGCAAGGAAAGATGGACCCAAGAAGAGCTCAAGGGCCAGACAAACGGTGTGTTCACGTGCAACCTGTACTCTACCTGCGGCATTGGCCACTGCAACGCCAATTATGACAAGCTCCTTGAGATCGGCTTTGGCGGCATCCGCCAGTCTATTCTCGACGAGATGGACAAACTGGTTATAGGAGATGCTGACTACCTGAAGAAAAACGAGTTCTATCAGGCAACCCTTATTGCGGTTGATGCTGCTATCAACTACATCAAGAGGTATGCTGAGGCGTTGAAGGTCAAAGCTGCTGAGACCGACGACCCAACGCGTAAGGCAGAGCTTGAGCGTATGGCTGCAAACTGCGAGCACATCGCCACTGAGCCGCCGCGCGACTACTGGGAAGCTGTTCAGCTCTGGCTTATTGCAACGTTCATGATTTGCATTGAGTCAAGCGGACACTCCATCACCTATGGCCGCTTTGACCAGCTTATGTATCCTTACTACAAGAAGGATCTCGAGTCTGGCAATCTCACCAGAGAGTTCATGCAAGAGCTCATTGAGTGCGCCTTCTTGAAGATGGACGAACTCTGCAAGATTCGTGACTACATGGGAACGCTCATTGCCAGCGGTATCGGCTATGGCGGAACCGCTCTTGACGTCGGCGGCGTTGACGCAGAAGGCAACGATGCGGTCAACGATGTTTCTTACATGGTGCTTGACGCTCATGCCCACACAAGAATCTCCAATCCGTGGATGGGTGTTCGCGTTTCTAACAAGACGCCGCGTGAGTTCAAGATCAAGCTCTTCAACGTCATCCGTATCGGCACCGGTGAGCCAAAGGTCTTCAACGACGAAGTGAATATCGAGTCGATTGTCCGCTATGGCAAGCCGATCGAAGAGGCTCGCAACTATGTCGGCATCGGCTGCGTTGAGCCGAACATCCCGGGTTACACCTATGGCTGGCATGATGCTGCTTACTTCGACATCCCCATGGTTTTGCTGCTCACCATCAACAATGGCCGTCACCTCATCACCGACGAACTCATCGGTCTTGAGACGGGCTACCTGGGCGATTACAAGAGCTTTGACGATCTGCTTGAAGCATTCGATAAGCAGATGAAGTACTGGTGCGACAGGTGTGTTGCTTCCATCAACACGATGGATCACATCCACCAAGAGAACAAGCCGCTGCCGTATCTGTCCCTGCTCATTGACGACTCCATTGCCAAGGGTATCGACGTATCTGCTGGTGGCGCTCGCTACAACCATTCAGGTCCTCAGGGCGTAGGCCTTGGCACCACGGCTGACTCGCTTGCAACCATCAAGCAGCTCATCTTCGACGAGAAGACGCTGAGCGCTGACGAGCTTCTGCAGGCATGCAAGGATAACTGGGAAGGCCACGAGACGCTGCAAGCACTCGTCAACAGCGATAAGATCCATCACTATGGAAACGATGACGACTATGCAGACGATATTGCTAAGTTCGTTATCGGTTCTTACTGCGAGCATATTGAGCATCGCCCAACCGCACACGGTGGCGTGTTCATGCCGGGTGTTTACTCAGTATCCAATAACGTTGCTCTGGGTCTCGGCACCCCGGCAACGCCTGATGGCCGTGTTGCAGCAGAGCCTATCTCTGACTGCCTCGGTGCAGTACATACCAAGATCGCATCGCATGACGTCAAAGGCCCCATGGCTATCGCGAACTCGCTCTCCAAGATCGACCAGGCAAGAATTGGCAACGGTGTTATCCTTAACTGGAAGTTCACGCCGTCTTCACTTGCAGGCAAGACCGGCAGAGACAATCTGATCAGCCTCATTGATACCTACTTTGCTAATGGCGGCATGCAGAGCCAATTCAACGTTACCAGCAAAGAGATCATGGTTGCTGCTCAGAAGGATCCGGTGAAGTACAGGGATCTTATGGTTCGCGTTGCCGGCTACAGCGCCTTCTTTGTTCAGCTTTCAGACGAGCTGCAAAGCGACCTTATCGGCAGAACAGAACTGTCATTTGACTAGATTCGGAGCTAATACGTGAGCGAAACGAAAGGTATAGTAACCAATATCCAGCGCTATACCATCCATGATGGTCCGGGGATTCGCACCGAGGTATTCCTCAAGGGGTGCCCGTTGAAATGCAAGTGGTGTTCCAATCCGGAGGCCATAAGCCCACAAAAAGAGCTCGGCGTCTATTCGATCAAATGCATCGGCTTTGATAAATGCGGCCTGTGCGCAAAGGCTTGCCCCTTAGAGGGCAAGCCTTTGGTTTTCGACGACAACATGCTCTGGTATGTCAAGCGTGATATCTGTCTTGGTTGCTTGAAGTGCACGGAGAGCTGCTATCTCGGAGCGCTCAAACCGTGGGGCATGGAAATGACCGTTGACGAGGTCATGAAAGAAGTGCTGTCTGACAAGAGCTATTTTGAGAGCTCAGGGGGAGGCATCACCATAAGCGGTGGAGAGGTGGCTGTTCAGTGGGAATTCACCTTGGAGCTGTTAAAAGCCTGTCGCGAAAACGGTATTCATACGTGCGTCGAATCCAGCATGCAATGTGCGCCTGAAATACTCGAGCACTTCTATCCCTACACCGATCTTATGATCACCGACATCAAATCGATGGACACCGATGTTCATAAAGAATGGTGCGGGGCTGGAAACGAGCAGATTCTTGAAAACATCAAACGCACGGTTGATGCTGGTGTCGAGCTTATTATCAGAATCCCTATTCTTCCTGAAATCAACAACAGCGAAGAGAATATTCGCAAGACGGCACAGTTCATTCGCGATGAGCTCGGCAACAAGATCGTCCAGCTGCAACTTCTTCCGTATAGGAAGATGGGCACCGATAAGTACGATTCTTTGCAGCTTGAGTATCCTATGGGAGAAGATTATAAGATGCCTGACCGCATTGTGTGGGAAAAGAATCTGCTTGAATTGCGGGATATCCTTCGCGAATACGGGGTGCCGGCAGAGGCTGGAGCGTCTGAGAAGATCGAATAAGCACGACGCGCAGTTTCCACGACCTTATCCGGTTGGCTTGTCATACAATAGTCACCGGCGAAATCACGAAATGGCAATGGTTCGCACAATCATTGCCATTTCTTATGTTTGCAAGGAACGCAATTGAATCTGAAGCGGGTCTTCATATTGGCAGGCGCAAATATTGCGCTTTTTATCGGCTCTGGTTTTGCGACAGGGCAAGAGCTTCTGCAGTATTTTACGTCTTACGGTATGCAATTCATTTTGGTGCTTTTAGTTTGGGCAGTTGCGTTTCTCTATTACAACTTCAATTTTGCAAAAGTTGGCGCGACCGAACAGTTTGAGAAGGGCAACGACATCTACAAGTATTTCTGCGGCAAGTATGTCGGTACCTTTTTCGATTACTATTCCACTGCTTTTTGCTACATGAGTTTCTTCGTCATGGTGGGAGGAGCTTCCTCTACCCTCACGCAGGCGTTCGGGATTCCTGAATGGATTGGTGCCATTTTCCTTTGCGTGATCGTCGTCGGCATTGTGTGCTTAGGGCTGCAAAGACTCGTCGATATTATTGGTGTTATAGGCCCGGTGAAAATTGCATTTTTCCTGATAGTCGGCTTGATTGCGCTCATTATGACTGCCGCGAATGTGCCGGCAGGACTTGAAGCCATTCAAAACCACAGCTTTGCCGGTGCGCAAGATGGTCAAGGCATTGTGCAGGCCGGTGACAATTGGCTTATTAGCGGGCTTTCCTATGCGGGATTTGTCCTTCTGTGGTATGCAAGTTTTACAACCTTGCTAGGAGCGAATAATCCATTGCGCGAGCTGCGCTGGGGTATTGTGATGGCTACGCTTGTCATCAGTGTCTCTGTCGCGGTGATTGTGCTTGCGCAAATTGCCAACATCAACTCATCCGAGGGCACTACGTATCTATGGAATGCCCCGGTACCCAACCTGGTGCTTGCCAACATGGTGTGGCCGCCACTTTCCATCGTATATGCGGTTATCGTTTTTATCGGTATTTGCGCAACAGCTGTGCCGCTTCTCTATAATCCTGTCGCTCGCTTCTCGACAGAAGGTACTCCGAAGTTCCGCTTGCTCGCTGTTGTGCTTGGCATAGCCGGACTCATTATTGGACTGTTTGTTCCCTATGCCACGCTTGTGAATGTCATCTATGTCATCAATGGCTATATTGGCGCCGTTCTCATCTTGTTTATGCTGTGGCGCAATTTCAAAGATATCCGCGCTCGCAAACGCGCATAATGACGTGTGTTCCTTGTCCGAAATGGACGTTCTGGACGCATTGCGGATGAATGTACGTTATATTATGTAGTAAGACGATTGCCGAAAAGGGGAGAAGCAAACAGGCAGTCAGCAGTTCAGTGGAGCGTACAGGTGAAAGTACGCTGGGCATGGGGGACATGCTAACGGAAAGCGTTTGTCGGATTCAAGCTTAATTCGCTCGGTCTTATAACAAAAGCAAGCGCCCAAACATTGAATCGTAGATTGGTTAGTTGATCACATCTCTTTGTCGGAACATGTGTCTTAAAAAAGCATAGAAGCTTTCGTACAAGGAGGATCACTATGGATGTCGACCCCTCATCTTCGCATGCGGAGATTTCCGAATCAGAAAAGCATGCGACGCTTAAGAAAGTTGTTGGCTCATCATTTCTCGGCAACTTTATCGAATGGTTTGATTATGCAAGCTACTCTTATTTAGCTGTCGTTATCACCATGGTTTTCTTCCCATCAGAAGACAAAATGGTGGGAATGATGCTGACCTTTGGCTTGTTTGCCTTGTCCTATCTCATTCGTCCGATCGGCGCCATTTTCTGGGGACATATGGGTGACCGGAAAGGGCGTAAATGGGCCCTTTCGATCTCAATTCTTCTGATGTCTGGCGCAACGTTTTTAATCGGATGTCTTCCGGGCTTTGCGGCCATTGGTGTTGCTGCACCGCTTCTCTTGCTTTTACTCCGTATGATGCAGAGTTTTTCCGCAGCAGGAGAGTACGCTGGTGCTGCTACCTTTATTGCTGAATATGCGCCATCAAACCACAGAGGGTTTTACTGCTCTATGGTGCCGGCTTCAACGGCAGCAGGTCTGCTGATTGGTTCCTTCTTTGCAACCGGCATGTTTGCAGCGTGGGGTGCTGATTCACAATTCGTTGTCGAATGGGGATGGCGTATTCCATTCTGGCTCGCAGGTCCCTTGGGCTACATTACGCACTACATTCGTACGCGCCTTGAAGATTCACCGGTTTACACCAAGATGCTTGAAGATCTTGAAAAGAAGGGCGAAAAGAGCGAAAAAGCTCCTATCAAGACATTGCTTAAGACCTATCCGCGCAAGACCTTGATCGCATTTGGCTGCTGTGTCTTAAACGCTATTGGCTTCTATATCGTTTTGACCTATATGCCAAACTATCTTGGCACCGTGTTGAACTACGATGAAGCTTCTGCATCAATCATTACCAACATTGTGCTCATTGTCTATATTGCATTCATCTTCCTGTCAGGCAGGATTTCAGATAAATTCGGGCGTAAAAAGATGCTGATCATAGCGTGTGTGGGCTTCATTGTGCTTACCGTTCCGTGCTTCTTCATGATGAGTACGTTGAACTTTGCTGTTATTTTGATTGCAGAGCTGATTATGGCGCTTATCCTTACCATCAACGACGGCACGTTGGCAAGCTATCTGAATGAGACGTTCCCCACGGCAGTGCGCTTCTCTGGCTTTGCGCTTACATTCAATCTGGCCAATGCGATTTTTGGCGGATCGGCCTCTGCAGTAAGCTTCTGGCTGATTGATATTTCCGGAAATAACTTAGCGCCAGCATTCTATATGGTGGTAATTGCTGTTATTGCTTTGATTGCGATGATTCTCTCTCACGAACACACAGGAAAACATCTTTCTGAAGTCGAATAGCATTATGCTGAAGAAGGCAGTCGCCTTCTTAAAGATTATGCCTATTCGAGCAGCAAAATTTATTCGGTTGATGCATCATGAGACGCATCAACCGAATTGTTTGTAAAAGTTAAATTGCCCAATGCGGAACAGAGCTGATCAATCGTTGCAGGTTTTGCAAGATGAGCATTCATTCCAGCCGAGAGTGCATCTTGTGTGTCTTTTGCAAATGTATGCGCCGTCATGGCAATAATAGGAATGACTGTTGCATTCGCATAATTAAGATCGCGTATGATCCGTGTCGCTTCGTAGCCATTCATGACAGGCATTTGTACATCCATCAAGATAGCATCATAAGATTCTGGTGCTGCTTTAAACATACTTACTGCCTCTTGGCCATTTGAAGCAATATCGCATGTTGCACCTTTTGCTTCCAAAAGCGCTCGTAAGACTTCAGCATTAATTTCTACATCTTCGGCGACAAGGAAATGCAATCCTGCAATATCAGTAAAAGCTGTCTCGCTTTTTGCAGGAAGGGTTGGCTCTTGCATCGTTAAAGGCAAATCAACGGTAAACTCAGAACCTTCTCCCAAAGCGCTTCTTACTGAGATTGTCCCGTTCATAAGTTCGACAAGGCTTTTTGCAATGGGCATTCCGAGTCCCGTACCTTGGACATGCATGCCTTCCTTTTGTATTTCTCGGGTGAAGGGTTTAAAGATTTGTGCCATAAAATCTTCCGATATGCCGATTCCATTGTCTGTGACGACAAAGCGCACGGTAACGGTTGCGGTAGACGATGCAATCGGGAATGGGCAAGAAATGGCAAAGCGTATCGTTCCGTGATCTGGTGTGTATTTAATAGCATTTGAAAGGATGTTGGTCAGAATTTGGCTAATTCGTAACTTATCTCCCAAGAAAGCAGATGGAATATTGCTGTCGAAGTCGATCGTAAGTTGTTGCTTGCGTTTTTGAACCTCGGGAGAAACGATCAATGCTACTTCATCTACGACATCTTTGAGGTAAAACTCTTCCAACTGAAGGTGCGTATTCCCGCTTTCCATTTTACTCATATCTAAAATATCGTTGATCAACCTCAGCAGAAGTTGGCTTGAGGTTTTTAATTTTTTCACATATTCACGAACTCGGTTAGGATTATCTATTTCCTTATCAAGGAGTTCAGTAAGGCCAATGATTGCGCTCAATGGAGTGCGAAGATCATGGCTTGCATTGCTCAAAAAAATGCTTTTTGCTTCATTCGATGCATTGGCATCAGCTAGCGCTTTTTCTAGCGAAGTTCTCAGTTTACGATCGGCGGTGCGATCTGATAGGACGGTCACAAACCGATCTAATCCGTTAATAAGAACATGATAGGTATACTCTTCGAAGGCGATTATTTCTCCGGTTATCTTATGCGTGCGCCGGCTTTCTTTGATGCTTGAATAGCCAAGCGGAATTGCCAGAAGCTCTTCACGCGTAGGCGGCGTCCCGTCAATGTAAGTTGGCATTTGAATGGAGTAGAGATCTTGTTTCGCATCTTCTGGATCTACGCCAAGAAGGCGCTTAATGTTAGGGCTGACATATTCAGCTTTGCTGCCTTCATCGGAAATTACTAAGAATATGCTTTCTGTATTGTTTGCAAGGATGCCAAACAGTTCATCGCGAAACCGGATTTCGGCTTCGCGCTTTTTTTCTTTTTTCTTATGTGTGTATATATAGAGAAGGAGAAAGATAATAATCACAGCTGCAAGAAGAATTACTGCTATCAGAAGCATTGTCATGGTAGAGGCATTCAAATCAATCTCCTCCAAAACACGAGAGCGTCCATAGCCAACCAAGGGAGTCGACTAGAAAGGATCAAACGCGGCGTGCGTCTTTCATGTTCTTCCATTATCGCACTTTGTGTTACTAAATTTCGAAGTTTTACCGCATGAATAGCTCACAAAGTAATCGGAGTTGATAGATGCAAAATAATCATGAATTGTAAAAACGAATAAAAATATGGTAGTAATAATGTAATAATGGACAAAGTATT
>CAYPKC010000060.1:0-8143 GCA_964411215.1 uncultured Eggerthellaceae bacterium
CGTTGTTATCCAACCAAGCGCTAAATCGAACAGTATAAACGCTTCAATCCGTTATTGATACGACTATCTGCAAATATTGCTGCTTTATACCCGATATTTGTATAAATGGTGAAAATATGCGCTATGCTTTTTCGAAATTCATAACAACCAGGGCGTATTTCGCCTTTAAGGAGTGCTGAAATGACACAAGAATACGACATTGCAGATATTTCATTAGCCGATGCAGGATATGCCCGCATTATGTGGGCCGATGCCGATATGCCTGTTATGGCAAGCATCCGTGAGCGTTTCAGCAAAGAAAAGCCGCTTTCCGGTGTGCGTATTGGCGCCTGCATGCATGTCACCACAGAAACGGCAAACCTGATGCGTGCCCTTGTTGCAAGCGGCGCAGACGTTGCCTTGTGTGCATCAAACCCGCTTTCCACGCAAGACGATACGGCAGCATCGCTTGTGCGCGACTTCGGCGTCAAAGTCTTTGCCATCACTGGCGAAGATATGGACGTCTATAACAAGCATATTGTCATTGCGACCGACCCTCAGATTATTATGGATGATGGTGCCGATCTTGATACGGCATTGCATACCCGCTATCGCGAAAAGCTGAAAGACATCATTGGCGGCACTGAGGAAACCACCACTGGCGTCATACGCCTTAAGGCTATGGAAAAAGATGGCGAGCTGGGATATCCCGTCTTCAATATCAATGATGCAAAGACGAAGCACTTCTTCGACAATCATTATGGAACAGGGCAGTCCACCTTAGATGGCATCGTGCGTGCAACAAACCGCCTGTTAGCAGGCAGAACCATTGTCATTTCAGGATATGGTCATTGTGGCTCCGGCCTTGCTCAGCGTGCGCGCGGCATGGGCATGGATGTTATTGTGTGCGAAGTGGATCCCGTCGCTGCCATTGAGGCGCATATGGAAGGCTTCCGCGTCATGCCGGCAGAAGAAGCTGCTCGGTTTGCCGATGTCTGGGTAACGGTAACGGGAAACTGCAAGGTCATTGACGCACCTTCGTTTGAGGTTTTAAAAGACAACGCGATCCTCTGCAATTCGGGGCATTTCGATTCTGAAATCAATATGCAATGGCTGCGCGAGAATGCACGCTCTATCAAAGAAGTCAAACCGCTTGTTACTGAATATGAGCTGGCAGACGGACGGCACATCTATGTGCTCGCTGAAGGCAGATTGGTCAATCTGTCCTGCGCCGAAGGACACCCTGCCTCCGTCATGGATATGAGCTTTGCAAATCAGGCGCTTTCTGCAGAGTATCTCTATAAGCATCGCGGCGAACTTGAAAACAAAGTCTACGATGTCCCTGTTGAAATCGATGAGGGCGTTGCTGCCGTGAAATTGGAAACGCTTGGCGTTGATATCGATGAGCTGACCGATGAACAAATCGCTTATATGAATAGTTGGGACTTTTCGTCATAGGCATGGCTCACAGTGATCACTCTCTTGCACGCTGAATGAAAATGCTGCTATGGTTAAAGCACAGACAATCTTTAGAAGGTCTCTGAGATGTTCGGCATAGCAGTTGCACAGCTTTCCGGTATCTCTGATCAGGAAAAAGAGCGCTACCAGGCAATCTATTGCGGATTGTGCTTTGCCCTTAAAAAGCGCTATGGGCAAATAAGCCGGGCGGCGCTGAGCTATGACCTCGCTTTTCTCGTCATGCTCTATAACTCGCTCTTTGAGCCTGAAGAGATACAGGGACGATCCCACTGCCTCATGCATCCGGCCAAAACGATCCCGTATACCATGACAGAATTCAGTGATTATGCCGCAGACCTCTCGATTGCCCTTGCTTACCACAAATGCCTTGATGATGTTGCGGACGATCACTCGCTTGCCGGACGAGCCGCTGCGAAATTCCTTTCACGCTCGTATGAGCTTGCTCGCCTGCGCATCCCTGAACAAGCGCATGTCATAGCAGAGGCCATGAGCGCCATCCGCGCGATGGAAGCTCAGCACAATGTCCCTCCTGATGCTACTTCTATTGCGTTCGGGGAGATGCTTTCCTTCCTTATTGAATGTGTTCCAGATCATGTTCCCTGTTTCTGGTCAGAGGGTCTGAAAAAGTTTGGTTATTGGCTTGGCCGGTTCGTTCTCATGATGGATGCCGCGGTTGATTATGCCCATGATAAGAAGAAGGATTCTTACAACCCGTTTGTCTCAATGTATCCAGAAAAACCTGATGCAGGGCAGATGCGCGAAGACCTTGGCTTTCTGATAGGTATGGCTGCGCGCGAATTTGAAAGACTTCCGTGCGTCATGGATGATAATCTGCTATTCTCAGTACTTTATGCAGGGGTATGGCAGAAGTTCAACCAGGAATATGAAGCAAAGCAGAAATAGATTATGACCGAAAATCCGTATGAGATATTAGGCGTTTCAAAAAACGCTTCCTTAGACGACATTAAGAAGGCATATCGCAAAAAAGCTCGCGAGAACCATCCTGATTTGCACCCCAATGATCCCGTAGCCGAAGAGCGCATGAATAAGATCAACGAGGCCTATGACAGGATCACAAACCCTGAAAAATATGTGGCTTCAGACGCGCGTAAAGAAGGCGCAGCTGGCGGCACCTCCCCTTCAGCTGATGGTTTTGATTGGTCTGGCGTCAACGTCGACGATATGTTCAATGGAGCATGGGCAGGAACAGCCGGCATCCATCCTGAGACAAACGCGCGGGACTCAGCAGAAATAAAGCAAGCCGTTGCTGCCATCAATGCTGCCGAGTTCGACCAAGCTATCGATATCTTGCAGAAGATCCCCTCTACTGGCAGAAATGCTCGTTGGTATTACCTGTTTGCCATAGCGAATTTCGGCAATGACAACATTATTGCGGCAAACGACAACATCAGACGTGCACGCGAGCTTGATCCGAAGAACCAGGATTATCTCTATACGCAAGCTCAATTCGTGCAACAAGCGCGTGATTATCAGAAACAAGGCGAACGTCGCGGTTTCAGCCAATTCGGTATCGATCAGAATTGGCTCTGCTGCTGCATTTGCCTCGCACCCACCTGTGCGGCCTATTTCGGACGCATGTGCATGGGTGTATAGAGGTGTTTCATCTGGGCGTAAATGAAGTGCGCGCCCCTCTGATACCTTTGGGTAGACAGAACTGGAAAAAGGTATGCGACCAGTACGTCTGAGCGTACCGATCGAGAGGAGATATGCATGACCGCTATCGGCATCGACCTTGGCACCACAAACAGCTGCATGGCAGCTGTTGAAGGCGGCCAGCCTGAAGTAATCCCCAACATTGAAGGCGAGCGCACTACTCCTTCTGTTGTCGGTTTCACGAAAAACGGAGAGCGCCTCGTCGGCACCCTTGCGTTGCGGCAAAACGCAACTAATCCCAACCGCACGATCAGCTCTATTAAAAGGCAAATGGGCACCCAGTGGAGAATGGGCGTGGATGGCAAAGAGTTCTCTCCTCAGACAATCTCTGCCATGATCTTGCGTAAATTGCGCTCAGATGCAGAAAAGTATTTAAACCAGGGCATCACCGACGCTGTGATCACCGTTCCGGCTTACTTCAACGACATGCAACGTACCGCAACAAAAGACGCCGGCACGATTGCAGGGCTGAACGTCTTGCGCATTATCAATGAGCCGACAGCGGCCGCTCTTGCTTATGGTCTTGACCATGGTGATCCGCAAATCGTGATGGTCTATGACTTCGGTGGCGGCACCTTCGACGTTTCCGTTATTGAAATCGATGACAACGTTATCGAGGTATTAGCAACTGCCGGCAATAACGAACTTGGCGGTGATGATTTCGATGCGAAGCTCACCGATTTCCTGATCGATAAATTCTACGATGAGCATGGTGTCAATCTCGCTGACGATGCTTTAGCCTACGAGCGCGTTCGTGAAGCAGCTGAACAAGCAAAGAGAGAGCTCAGCTCGCTCGATGCCACCATTATCAACCTTCCGTTTATTGCGCAAAACGATGACGGTCCGCTCCATATGGAAGAGACTGTCACGCGCGACCAGTTCATTGAAATGGTGCAAGACCTTATCGAGGCGACGACCGATCATGTGCACCAAGCACTCAACGATGCTGGTATTGCTGCAAGCGAGCTTGGAGAAGTCATTCTCGTTGGCGGCACCACACGCATACCGGCCGTCCAAGATCATGTTCGCAAGCTTACGGGAAAAGAGCCTA
This sequence comes from uncultured Eggerthellaceae bacterium, assembly GCA_964411215.1. GTDB lineage: Bacteria > Actinomycetota > Coriobacteriia > Coriobacteriales > Eggerthellaceae > MGBC163016. Next base: position 4,184 of record CAYPKC010000060.1, read on the forward strand.
ACGCCAGCATCAATCCCGACGAATGCGTCGCACAAGGTGCTGCTATTCAGGCAGCGACGCTGGAAAGTGCTCGCAGCGGCGATGGCGCTCCGGGCGGCCTTCTTCTGCTTGATGTTGTCCCTATTTCCTTTGCTCTTCAAACAGTTGGCGGCGTTGCAACCCGTGTTATTAGCCGCAACACAACGCTTCCCGTTCACTATGAGCAAATCTTTACGACCGCTTCAAGCGGACAAAACAAAGTCGAGATCGTTGTTTTGCAGGGCGAGCGTCCTTTAGCCCAAGACTGCAAAGTGATCGGTAGGTTTATGCTTAAAGGCGTCAAGCACGGAAAGCCAAGCCGTCCTGGCAAAAAAGCTCCTGCTCCACGCATCAATGTGTCACTCGATATCGACGCCAACGGCATCTTGACCGTCAGCGCTAAAGACTTGGCATCAGGTGTCGAGAATTCCATCACCATTATGGAAAACGAGCGCATGACTGAAGATGAGATTCAGTCAGCTATCCAAGAAGCTGAGAAATATGAAGCTCAAGACGTTATGCGCCGTAAAGACCTTGAGATTCGCGAGCTTGCAAGCCAGCTGTATCAGATTTCAAAGGACATCCTGAAGGATGAGAAGAAGAACATGACAAAGGATGAGGCTAAAGAACTGAAAGCGGCGGCCGGACTGGTGCGCGGATATCTCAATAGTGCCACTCATAAAATGAGCGACGCTAAGACATTCGACTTCATTAAAGCTACCGTTGACCTTAAGAAGATAATTGAACAATACGTAGAGTTTTAAATCTTAAGGGATATCTGGCTTCTTCCTTTCCCGGTACTTCCGTGGAAAGGAAATCACCTGAGCCAGCCCAACTCAGAAGACAAGCCTTCATGGCACACAAAAAAGGCTTCACAGAGGTGAAGCCTTTTCTTTTCCAATCTTTCGGGCAAAGATGCGCTTTATGCACCAGGAGCCTTAGGAGCACCCGGAGCTTTCGGGGCACCAGGGGCACCCGGAGCCTTCGGTGCGCCAGGAGCAGCAGGAGCAGCACCGCCAGCTTGTGCAGCAGCGATAGCGTCTTCGTTCGGCGTGCCGTCAGGATTCATGTACTTCGTCCAGTCCGCCTTGCAGAATGGGCACTTCTTCATTACAAGACCGCCCATTGGCTGTACTTCTTTGCCGCACTCTGGGCACTTCATGTTTCCGCCGCCACCGGCGTCTGCTGGTCTAAAACACATAATCCAATCTCCTATCGATCGTGATTGTTTCAAGCTGCTTATAGAGTAATACATTAGCAGTAATTTTTATAGTTCTATCAAGACGATATCGGTGAAATACCTAGATTTTGAACTATTTTTTTATCGAACTATTTCATTTTGCAACTATTTCGCGCCTCAATCCTATATTTTGCCTTGATGCGGAGAAGCTTTTTCTTCCACGGAAGATATAACGCCCAGAGAAATACTACCGTCGAAATTGCATGAGCCGTATCAAGAGCGATGCTTGCACCGTAGAGAACAAGCGCAGATTGCCAGGTAATGGGATGTATGAAGCCGACAAGACTCCAGGTATTCATGATGAAGCCAAACAAATACGATGCACAGAATCCATAGATGCAGACAGCTGTATTTGAGCGAGATCCCATGATGCCTGCGAGATACCCTATCACGCCCCATGAATACATTTGCCATGAGGTCCACACGCCTTGCCCGAGCGCAAAGTTGGAAACAAGAGCAGCAATTGCGCCAACAAGAAACCCGGACTTCCTTCCAAATACAATTCCCGCAATGATGCAAATTGCGGTAACGGGCTGCACGCTCGGGATCACGGCGAAGAGAATGCGCGAAAGCGCTGCGATCGCCCCTAATACGACAGTTGGCAAGATGATTTTCAGATCGGGAGCTGAATGATCCCACCGCACAAAGAAGAGCACAATTCCCAATATCGCAACGGCAAACGTCAGAAGAGCAGCTTGTTTTACCTGAAAGAGCGCACAGAGTAAAAGCGATACGGGTATCAGGATGAGAATGAGTGCATCGAGCACATGTGAGTGCATAGAAGAGTCCTCACACGCTTCTCCCACACTTTGCTGCTTTAAATACTGGCTCTGAAATCTCATCGGAGGGTATAACCGTCTCTCAGCCACGCTTTCCACATACGTGTAAAAGCATTTGACCGTGGTCGATAAAAATAGTTGTCCTTACAGAAATCAATAGGTGCTTGATCAGCTGCAATAGAGCCGTCAAACAGCATAATCATGCGATCGGCAACACAGGCAGCAAAAGCTATATTATGCGTCGCGATCACAACGGTTGTGCCTTCGTTAGAAATCTCTTTCAGCTTGCGTGCGACCGCAAAACACATTTTTGCATCAAGCCCTTTGATCGGTTCATCCAATACAAGGAGTTCCGGCGCGCAGAGCATCAATTTTGCGAGTGCTATTGCCTGTTGTTGGCCTCCGCTTATGTCGAATGGATTCGAAGCAAAATACGCCTTGAAATTCAGGTACTCTGCGATTTCAAAAATCGCCTGCTCTGGATATCGTGTCGTCTCGCGCCATTCCGAAAGCTCCTCAAAGACGGTGTCTCCAGAAAAAAGGACTTGAGGGTCTTGCGGAAGATATGCTTGGTTTTGACTTCGCTCATTGAGGATCGTTCCAGCCAAGGGCTTGAGAATGCCCGCCGCAAGTTTCAACGTTGTCGATTTACCCGAACCATTGCCCCCTACCAAAGCAACTATTTCACCTGGGTAGATATCGAGAGAAAGATGTTGCAGGGTGGGACGTGACGCTTGCTCGTAGGCATAGGTAACATCCTTAAACGATACTGTGGGACGTGCGCGTTCATGATTCCCGTGCGTGTGCGCGTACCTTCGGTAAGACGCCTTTTCCTCTTCCTCTTCTGTCAAGGTGAGAAATGGCGTATCGGCAAGTGAAGAGGCGGCCGGAGATTCAACAAGCCTTCCCTGTTCAAGCGCGACCGTGCGAACCCCATACGGCGATAACTCCTCAGGATTATGCGTCGCAACAATAACAGCGATACCGAAATCACGGTTGATATGGAAAAGCATATCAAGGAAGAGCCGCGCTGAAATGGGATCCAGTTGCGCCGTCGGCTCATCAAGCAAAAGCAATGCCGGCTGCATAATGAGAAGAGACGCAAGGTTTACCAGCTGCTTTTGCCCACCTGAGAGTTCATCAACGTTGCAGGAAATCCATTCGGTCATACCGAAGAGCGAAACCACTTCAGCGATTTTCTTACGCATAGCAGGTGCGTCTTCACTGCGACATTCAAGGCCGAAAGCAAGCTCTCCTAACACAGATTCGCAGACCAGCTGAGTATCAGGATTCTGAAACACATAACCAATGCTCTTACTCTCTTGTGCAGAAAACTCCGTATTGATGTTCTTGCCGAAAACGCGTATCTCGCCAGACAGTATCCCTGCCGGTGCAATTTCCGGCTTGATGAGGCGCAACAGCGTAGTTTTGCCTGACCCTGTATCGCCTGAGAGCGCAACAAATTCCCCCGCGTGGACAGTGAGGGATATGTCATCAAGCACACGCTTGCCTGATGGATACGCGAAACTCATATGCTGAATTTCGAGCGCTGCTGCCTCTGTGCTTTGTGTCAATGCTGCCATTTCAGCCTTTTCGCAACGATATAGATAATGGGCAAACTAAGAAATACGATACAGCTTGTCATCGCCGAGAAAAACAATCCGGGAAACGTGGTTAACACCATGCCTTGCGCAACTGTTTCGCCAGAAAACGCGCCCAGTGAGACGCCGAGCAATGTGGCCGATAAGATACCTAGCATGACAACTATCAACAGAGAGAGCGCGTCCGTTTTGCCAAAGATTCTTCGATTGAAATAGGTGCGTTTTCTGCCGCGCGTCCACCCACGTGCGCGCATCGAGAGAGCCGTTTCAATAGATTCTTCCATCGACCAACTCATGATCGTGGTGTATGCCTTGAAACCCC
>CAYPKC010000061.1:0-8094 GCA_964411215.1 uncultured Eggerthellaceae bacterium
GATGAGCCCACATTTGATGTTGCCCTACCTCAGTCGTGACGATTGAGTTTTCCGGATCAAGTTGGGCGGCAAGTTCTGCCATAACAATCTCAGGAATGATATCCCCATCTTCTTCAACGACAGAAGGCGAATAAATGGGATAACGTTCACGCCACTGGTCGATGCGCATAATCCATTCCTGATCGTGCGGTGTTGCACCATCTTTTTCAAGTTGATCCAAAATCGCCGCCAAAACGACTTGGACATCACCGACAATAGGCACCTGGCATTCGCGAATCTTACCAATCTCTGCAGGATCAATATCAATATGGATAAGTTGCGCGTGAGGAGCAAATTCTGACAATTTGCCGGTGACCCGATCTGAAAAACGAGCGCCGGCGGCAATAATCAAATCGCTTTCAGTCATAGCAAGATTCGAATACTTTGCGCCATGCATGCCAACAGGACCCAAATTAAGCGGATGCGTTGAAGGAAGTGCCCCTTGCCCCATAAGCGTTGTGACAGCGGGAATATGCATCTTATCCATGAGCTGTTCAAGCTCTTTTGATGCCCCCGATGAAATGATGCCCCCGCCCACATAGAGCAAGGGACGCTTTGCTGCCTCAATGAGCTTGCAAGCGGCTCTTACCTGTTTCGCATTTCCTTTATAAACCGGTTTATAAGACGGAATATTCACGGTGTCAGGATATTTGAATACCATTTCCGTTCCAGCAATATCACTTGGAACATCAATGAGAACAACGCCCGGACGACCAGTGGAAGCAATATGGAATGCTTCACGAATGGTTTTTGTCAGCTCGTCGGTTGATTGCAGCAAAAACGAGTGCTTCACGATAGGCATTGTGATGCCTACGATGTCGGATTCTTGAAACGAATCTGTTCCAATGGCATGGCGCGGCACCTGTCCTGTGATAACAACGAGGGGCACAGAGTCCATATTGGCAGTCGCAATGCCGGTAACCGTATTGGTAGCTCCCGGACCACTAGTGACAATGACCACACCGACGCGTCCCGTTGCGCGTGCATAGCCATCAGCCATATGCACGGCCCCTTGCTCATGACGAGCTAACACATGTTCTATTTGATCAGAATCATAGAGCGCATCATAGATTTTTAGTGCTTGTCCGCCAGGATAGCCAAAGATAGTATCAACGCCTTCAGCTTCAAGGGATGCTATAAGGGCTTGCGCTCCCAGCATCCTTTTTCCCTGCTTGGGCGTTTTTGATCCGAGGCCTAAAGGCGCACCAACGCTTGCAGCGCTCTTTTGTGCCTTTTTGCTTGATTCCAACAAAATCCCCTTCTCCCCTTATTCTCTGAGAAGAATTACGTGGTTAAAAGCCATATTTTATGCCATCTCAGCACTCTTTGGCACGTTTATACATCTTATACAGAGGCCAGTATGCGGTTTTTGCAACACCGCAATGTAATGAAGAGGGCGCGTCTGCCTTACAGCCGCTTTACGGTCTTTGTAATGAGCGTGCAGAACATGCCTTCTCTTGATTGGGCAATTTCTAATATGTTGTCGTCTTTAATGGTTTCGCCGCCAACTCCGCATGCCATGTTTGAACAAAGCGATATGCCCAATACGCGCATGTCGACATGACGTGCCGCAATCACTTCTTCACACACCGACATTGCGACGGTATCTGCTCCCCATTTTCTAAACGCCTTGATCTCGGCAGGCGTCTCAAAGCTTGGCCCCAAAAGACCAAGGTAGACTCCCGTCTGAACGGGGATTTCATTTTCAATCGCAACATTTCTTGCTATTTCGCGAAGTGCAGGATCATAGGCGTCATACATAGAAAAGAAGCGCGGAGCCAACTCGTCAGGATCATGTCCTGCCACAGGGTTTCTTCCCGTAAAGTTAATCTGGTCTGACATGATGCAAAAATCGCCCACCTGATAGTTTTCATTGATGGCTCCTGCAGCATTCGTCGTTATCAACGTGCCAATACCGACCTCATGCATAAGCCATACCGGAAACGCAATATCTTCAGCCGAATACCCTTCATATCCGTGAAGACGCCCCTGCATGCAAAGCACTTCTTTGCCGCCAAGCACTCCTGCAACAAACCTTCCAACGTGGCTTGTTGCCGTTGAAGTCTTCATGTGGGGAATATCTCCAAAGGGGATTTTCACCGCTTGTTCAATCTGCTCTGCCAAAGGGCCAAGACCGCTTCCTAAAATGATACCGATCTCAGGGGTACGCCCAGAAATCTTCCGCTCCAAGACTTCTTTTGCTTCTGCAAGCCTCACCAGCAAATCCATGATCTATATTCCCTCTTTTCTTGCAAGCAACACACGCGGCTTACCTGCTAAATCCTCTACTATCCGCACATGCGCAAACCCGGCCGCATTGGCAATGGTTGCGGCTTGATCAAGCGTGGTTTCATGAAGCTCGCACGCAAGGAGGCCGCCTTGCTTTAAGGCATCATGCGCCCACACAACAAGTCGTCTGAAAACATCAAGGCCGTCTGCTCCCCCGTCTAAAGCAAGCGATGGCTCAAAGGTGATTACCTCGCCGGGAAGGGTTGAAAGTTCTGCGGTTGGAATGTAGGGCGGGTTTGATACCACGGCGTCAAACGTATTCATGAGCGCCGGCTCAATACCGTCTCCCAAATCGCATTCAATCACTTCTATGCGCTGCTCTAAACCAAGCTTTTCTGCGTTTGCTTGTGCCAGCGCAACGCACTCTGGCGAGATGTCGGTGGCTATCACTTTGATGTGGGGATTCTCAAACGCCAGCGAACACGCAACACACCCTGATCCGGTGCAAAGATCTGCCATAAGGATTTCTGCATCGTCTGTATCGCTTTCCTGTCCATATCCTTCAAACACATTGTATTTTTGTTTCGGAAAGAGCTCTAACACTTCACTCACGAGCACTTCTGTTTCAGGACGCGGAATAAGGACGTGATCGCCAATGTCCAAATCTATATAGCGAAACGTCGTTTTGCCCGTGATGTACTGAAGAGGTTCTCCTTGTGCCCGTCGTTCAACATAGTTGTGAAGGCATTCAAGCTCCCGCGCACTCAGCGGCCGCTCAAGATTCAGATACAAATCCATGTATGACATATCAACGGCATCGGAGATAAGCCAACGCGCTGAAATAAGCGGGTTTGCATCCCCCCGTTGGGCGAGATAAGCCTGCATCCATGAGAGCATGCGAGCAATTGTCCAGGCTTCGGGCAAGATGATCTGAGACGTTAGACAGCTTCTTCAAGCCTGCGGGCACGGTCAGCTGCCTGAAGCGCCGTAATGACATCGATCAGATCATTGCCATCCAAAACGCCGTTGTAGCTGGAATTGAATCCTATGCGATGATCGGTGACGCGATCTTGCGGACCGTTGTAGGTGCGGATCTTTTCAGCGCGATCACCCGAGCCGATTTGCGCAAGACGTTCAGCGCCTTCTGCGGCTTGCTGTTCTGCCAACATCTTTTCATACAGACGGGCACGCAAAACACTCATAGCAGCGATCTTGTTTTGCAACTGCGATTTCTGATCTTGCGATTGCACAACAAGGCCTGTTGGAATATGCGTGATACGAACGGCAGAGTCAGTCGTATTGACGCACTGGCCACCAGGACCTCCTGCACGGAAAACGTCAATGCGCAGGTCGTTTTCGTTGATCTCGACTTCGACCTCATCAGCTTCGGGAAGCACGGCAACCGTTGATGTCGAGGTATGTATGCGGCCTTGGCTTTCGGTTTTAGGAACACGCTGTACGCGATGAACGCCACTTTCAAACTTCATGAACGAATACACGTGATCGCCTTTAACCTTGAACTGTATTTCTTTGTATCCTCCTGCCTCAGAGGGAGAGACATCAAGCGTTTCCGTCTTCCATCCTTGGCTTGAGGCAAAACGTTCATACATTTTGTAGAGGTCACCTGCAAAAATGGCAGCCTCATCGCCACCGGCTGCAGCTCTGATTTCAACGATAATGTCCTTCTCATCAGCAGGATCTGCCGGAATGAGCATGAATTTGATGTCTTCCTCAAGTTGCGGCAACTTGCTTTCGATGCCTGCAATTTCTTCTTGGGCAAATTCCTTCATGTCGGCATCAGAAAGCATTTCTTTTGCCGCATCAAGGTCATCTAATGCGCCTACATATTCTTTTGCAAGCTTAGCGAGAGCCCCTTGGCTAGCATACTCTTTTGCAAGGCGGTTATATTCTTTTTGATCGGCGAGCACCTCTGGATCGCCCATCTTTTTCTGGAGGTCATCATAAGCTTCCAAGAAGCTTATCAATTTCTCCCTCATACTGTCATCAGCCATCTCGCATCCCCAATTTCGAAATCAGCTCAAAGAAAACTGCAATGAAAAGATATGTCTCTGATAGAGAGCAAAAAATCATTATAGGCGACTTCCGAAATGGTAATGCGGCTAATCTTTCTGAATAACTTAACGAATAGGCGAATTTTAGATAACGACTTGTTACGAAACAGAAAACCATCTGAAAAAACTCAAACACGTTTAATATATTGTCAGTAACGGATTTATGCGCACATCCCGGTTCATGAAATATGGTTTCAGAACTATCTACCGTGCGCATAAAAGCAAGACTTCAAGATGCATGTAATTGAGGCAAAGGAGTTGAAGATGAGCGAAGTGATTTCATCCGCAGATTTTCAAAAGAAAGTCCTCGAAGCAGATAAGCCAGTTCTGGTGGACTTTTTTGCAACATGGTGCGGCCCTTGCAAAAGGCTTGCCCCTACTCTTGATGAAGTGGCCGCTGAGGTAAGCGGACGCGCCTATGTATATAAGGTTGATATAGATCAAAGCCAAGATATTGCAGCGAACTTCCGCGTCAGTTCCGTTCCAACGCTGATCTTGTTTAAAGATGGCCAAGCTGTCAAAAAGACTGTTGGCGCACAACCAAAACAAGCCCTCATGGCTCTGTTTGATTAGTGCATTAAAAACATTCAAACCTACCTTTCTTTATCACAGAAAGATATGCCTGAACAGGGAAAAATATATGACGTAGCAGTACTCGGGGCTGGACCGGCAGGTCTTACAGCCTCGATGTACTGCGCGCGTGCAGGGCTCTCTTGTGCCTTGGTTGAAATGCTGACTGCCGGAGGCCAAATGGCTCAAACCGACCATTTGGAAAACTATCCCGGCTTCAATCAGTCAACCAGCGGCTTTGAACTTGCCGATATCATGTATATGCAAGCAACCAGCTTCGGCGTACAGACAATCTATGATGAAGTCGTCGGTGTTGAGCTTGAAGGCGATGTCAAAGTAATAGACCTTGCATACGGAAAGCTGCATGCAAAAAGCGTCATTATCGCGACAGGCGCTCGACCTGCAAAACTCGGCATCGAGGGTGAAGACAAACTCGTTGGCAGTGGCGTTTCCTATTGCGCAACCTGCGATGGTAACTTTTTCCGCGGTAAAGATGTTTGCATTGTCGGCGGTGGCGATACTGCCGCAGCCGATGCTATTTACCTTTCAAGAATTTGTCGGAAAGTCTATATGATCGTGCGCCGTGACGTTCTGCGCGCCACGGCGATTTACAACACCAAGCTCCAAGAAATCGAAAATGTTGAAATCATTTGGAATACCACGGTTGATTCCATCATTGAAGACGATGATATGGTTGCAGGTGTCACGATAAAGAACAAGCTTTCGGGTGAGACCAAAGATCTTCCGTTATCGGCTATTTTCGTCGCAGTCGGCACGGTGCCTAATGTAGAATTCTTAGGTGATAAGCTTGAACGAGACCGTTTCGGGCATATCGTTGCTAATGAAATGGGACAAACAAGCATAGAAGGGGTATTTGCAGCTGGCGACATACGTGCAAAGAGACTCTATCAAGTTACTACTGCTGTAGGAGATGGAGCTAATGCTGCTGAAGAGGTCGCAGAATACCTTATACGCCACGAACTGTAATCGCGTATGAATCTCACCGTGCAGACGAAGATGACCAACCATCGCGATTGGGAACGGATTTCTTTTGGAAACTGAGTTCTTATCGCTTTTCTTTATTACCATCGGTGCTTTTATCTGCCCCGTTATCGCATCTATCATCCCGAACAAGCTTATACCCGAGACCGTATTTCTCCTGGTCGTCGGCATGCTTATCGGGCCGAATGTGTTTGATATCGCACAAACAAGCGGTGCGATTGACTTGCTTTCCGACCTCGGGCTGGGCTTTCTCTTTTTACTTGCGGGGTATGAGATTGAGCCGAAAGAGCTTTCGGGCAAAGGCGGAAAAGCAGGATTTATCACCTGGATTGTGACCTTTGTGATCGCGCTGGCTATCGCTATTCCTGTAAGCCTTCAGAAGCAAAACCTTATGGGCGGCTTTGCGATCGCCATCATTTTGACGACAACTGCCTTTGGCACGATCGTACCTATTCTGAAAGACAAGGGATTAACCGACACACCGCTCGGCAAGGCTGTAGTCGAGTATGGAGTGTGGGGAGAGCTCTGTCCGATTATTGCCATCGCGCTCATATTAACCACGCGTGCAACCTGGGTCACGATGCTGCTGCTTGCCATTTTTGTTGTTGTTGCCGTTGGTGCAGCACTGTTTGCCCGCCACCTGGGGCGCAAAGGCACCAAAGTCGAAAACCTCATTCAAGCTAATTCGGAAACCAATGCGCAAATGTCGCTTCGCTTTGTCGTCATGCTCTTAGTGGGGCTTGTCGCCCTCTCGGCGGTTTTCAACCTTGATATCGTACTGGGAGCTTTCGCAGCCGGGTTTGTGTTGCGCGTCATCATCCCCCAGGGTGATATGCGTCTCGAACATAAGCTCAATGGAATTGCTTACGGGTTTTTTGTCCCGCTCTTCTTTATTGTCAGCGGTATGCAAATCAACCCGCACAGTGTGATAGAAGAGCCTCATTTGCTTATCATCTTCATTGTGAGCTTGCTTCTTATCCGTGCCGTTCCTATCTTTGTGTCGCTTTCCATTCGAAAGGATACAAAGCAGGAAGATCCCCGCATGCGTGCCTCGGTCGCCTTTTATTGCACCACTGCCCTGCCCCTCATTGTTGCAGCAACCTCGGTGGCAACCTCTGCTGGCGCAATGACGCCTGAGATGGGATCGGTGCTTATCGCATCAGGCGGCATAACGGTATTGGTCATGCCGCTTCTTGCGTCGATTACCATGCATACCATTGATGCTGATCTCAATATTGCCGCAAAGGAAATTGCGCATCATTCCAAAGAAGCGCTCTCCATCTTAAAACAGCATCGTCGTCTTGAACGAGAGCGCAACTCCGTCCGTTCTCTTCAGCATAAGGAAGAGAAAGCGCAACGCAAGATGAAAGCGAAGCGTCGCTCTTAAAGCGCAGCGTCGCTTATGATCTTTAAGAAGTCTTGCCTGTCCTGCATGCCAAGATCGCCCTTTGCCCTATCGCGCAAGCTGATGGTATGCGTCTCGACTTCCTTGTCGCCGATAACCACCATATAAGGAATCTTTTGCGACTGGGCTTTTGCGATTTTGACCTTCATCGGCTCATTTTGATCATAGAGTTCCACGCGGCCGCCAACCGCAGTAAGTTCCCCGACGAATTCTGAGGCAGACTCCTTATGCCTATCAGCAATGGGAATCACCGCAACTTGCACCGGAGCGAGCCACAAAGGAAGCGCTCCTGCATAGTGTTCGATCAGAATGCCTAAGAAGCGCTCAATGGAACCGAAAATAGCGCGGTGGAGCATCCACGGACGCTGTTCACTGTTATCTTGGGCGCGATAGGTCAAATCGAAACGCTCGGGCATATTGAAGTCGATTTGAACGGTCGAGCATTGCCACGTACGCCCGATAGCATCTTTCACTTTGATATCAATCTTTGGCCCATAGAAGGCACCGTCGCCTTCGTTGATTTCAAAGGCAAGGTTATGCCTTCTGCATGCCTCTTCCAGCGATTGCGTCGCATGCTCCCACATATCATCGGAGCCGATCGACTTTTCAGGACGCGTAGATATCTCCGCCTCATATTCAAAGCCGAACGTACCCATAATGTGGTCGACCAAATCGAGAATGGCAACAACCTCATCGACAAGCTGGTCGCGCGTGCAAAAGACATGGGCATCGTCTTGCGTAAAGCTGCGCACACGTGTCAATCCGTGCAGCTCACCG
>CAYPKC010000062.1:0-2253 GCA_964411215.1 uncultured Eggerthellaceae bacterium
CGCACAAGAACACCGGCAAACCGGCACAATAGGCTACGTCCCCGTTGTCCCGATTTGGCGTGCGAAAAAGTGGGACAATAAGCTACGTCCCCGTTGTCCCGCGCAGTCCCGCATTACGCAAACGTTTTGCAACAGATAGCGGGAGAGCGTCTCGGAAAGAGGCGCTTCTCTTATAATAGGCGGACTGCGTAAAGGCATCATGCCGCGCAAAGCATTAGGGACGTACGCATGAAGGAGCTCTTGTGATTACCAGCGAAACGACCAAGCTTTATCCGTCTTCGAAGATCCTTGTAACCGACCATGTGGCAAGCCGCATTCTCGAGAAGGATGCGTCACTGTACGATTTCTCAGAAGAGGCTAAAGATTCTGCTGAGCACTACATGGGGTGGGCAGATCTTGCCACAGACCCCTGCTGCGACCTCGACGAAATCATGGCATTCGCTAACGAAGTTTATGCTTCAGGTATGAAGACCGTCGTGCTGTTGGGACAAGGCGGCTCCACGCAAGCTCCCATGACTATCACCAAATACAACAAGGGCAAAAATCGTATGAAATTTATTGTGCTCGACAGCGATTCGCCCGTGCGTTTTCGCGAGCTTCGAGCCCAGGCTGACCCAGCTACCACCCTTTTTATCGTGGCGTCAAAAAGCGGCGGCACGATTGAGCCGCGCATGATGCTCAAGGCCGTCACCGAAACCTACGGTCGCGAACTCGGCAATAACTTCCCAAAACATCTGGTGGCCATCACTGATCCGGGCTCAAACCTTGAAAAGACCGCGCACGAGCAAGGGTGGCTCAAGGTCTTTTTGGGCGTCCCTGAAGTAGGCGGACGCTTTTCGGCGCTTAGCGTCTTCGGTCTTGTTCCCGCGGCGCTTGTCGGCATAGACCTGCACACCTTTGTCGCCCACGCAAAGGCGGCGCAGGATCTCTGTAGCGCCGATCAAGAGGACAATCCCGCTATCGACCTTGCAGCATTTCTTTTCGATAATTACACAGAAGGCAAAGACAAGTTTTCCTTCTTCTCGCCCAAACGCGGTTTGGTGTTTGGCCTCTGGATCGAACAGCTCATCGCCGAATCGCTCGGCAAGGATGGTCAGGGCATTCTGCCCAGCATCGAAATGGACCCGCTCCTTCTCACCGAAAAGAAAAACGACCGCTGCGTGATCACGTATGAGACGCAGAGCGATGTGTGGGACGAAATGCAAGATTTCGAACTGGGCATTTCTGTCATTAACGCCGACATTCCGCGCATGGCCTACCAGCTCAACAAGGTCGAAGAAGTCGCCGAACACTTCATTTTGTGGGAATATGCCACGGCAATGTGCGGCTATCTTATGAAGATCGCGCCGTTCAACCAGCCAGACGTGCAGTCAACAAAGACAGCGGTCCTGGGCATTTTGGCAGACGGCATTCCCGAGCCCGACTATACGGAAACCTTCGTGCCCGAACTCACATTAGGCAAAGTCGAAGTCAGGCAATCGCAACAATTTGCAGCGTGCAAGAAGCTTGAAGACACGCTCTCCGAACTGCTGTCTTCGATTGGCGACAACGACTACTTCGCCGTAAACGCATTCCTTCCCTTTACGGAGCGCGGCCGCAAATGCGCGCTTGAGTCCATTCGCCATACGGTGGCGTCGGAGTTCGGCGTTGTGGCGAGCCTTGAGATTGGGCCGCGATACTTGCACTCCACGGGGCAGCTGCAAAAAGGCGGCAAGAACAACGGCGTTTTCCTTACGCTGTCTACCAACGAGCTAAAAGACATCGGCCTTCCCGCGGGCTCCGAGGCGCCGTCGTTGGGAAGCCTTGCCAAAGCGCAGGCAATCGGCGACATGGAAACGCTTGCCGAGCGCGGCCGTCGCGCGGTCTCGCTGCATTTGCCGGACAGTTCGCCAACCACGTTGCGCACGCTTGCAAACCTGATTGCCAAGATTGCCCGCGATGTGAAACAAACCAGATAGCTAAGGCGGCACACCGTGATTGACGCGCTCGATATTTTCGTAAAAGGCATAGTGCAAGGGGTCGGTTTCCGGCCCTTTGTTTATCGGCTGGCCAAAAAGTACCTGATTAACGGATGGGTGCTCAACGCTTGTGACGGCGTTCATATTCACGCGGAAGGCGAGAGCAATTTGCTTGACGAATTCGTGATGGAGATTTCAGAGAACGCGCCTGCCGCTGCAAAGATCTCTGAGATCGAGATTAAAGAAGTGCCGCTCGAGCCGTTCGATTCCTTCGAAATCCATTTTTCCGACGATT
>CAYPKC010000062.1:2263-8046 GCA_964411215.1 uncultured Eggerthellaceae bacterium
GGAAGAGACCACGTTTGTCTCGCCCGAACTTGCCACGTGCGAGCATTGCGTCGAAGAGTTGTTCGACCCTGCGGACCGGCGCTACCGCTATCCGTTTATCAACTGCACGAATTGCGGGCCGCGCTTCACGATCATCGAGAAGCTTCCGTATGATCGCCCCAACACGTCTATGGCGGAGTTTCCTATGTGTAGGACCTGCCAGCATGAATATGACGATGCGCAAGATAGGCGCTTCCACGCGCAGCCGAATGCGTGTTTTGACTGCGGTCCCAAGGTGTATTTCGCGACGTATGACGAAGGCCTTGCGCATGCGTTTTGGGGGCATACGCGCGAAGAGAGCGACCGCGTGTTTGAGCGTGCCGTAGAAGCGCTGCTGGAAGGGAAGATTCTTGCGGTCAAAGGGCTTGGCGGCTTTCATCTGGTGTGCGACGCGAACAATGAGCGCGCCGTGGCCACGTTGCGCGAGCGCAAGCATCGCGAGGGCAAGCCCTTTGCGGTCATGATGAACACGCTTGCTGATGTGCAGCAGATATGCGACGTCAACAAGGAAGAAGCACACGTGCTCGAAGGATCGGTGCGCCCCATTGTGTTGCTGCAGAAAAAGCCCGGCGTGCCGTTTGCCTGCGGCCTGTGCGACCAGCTGCCAGAAATTGGCGTCATGCTTCCGTATACGCCGGTGCAGCATTTACTGTTGCACGATTTTGCCGAAGCGGCTTTGGCGCGAAGGAGCAGCGACAAGGTGCAGCAGGGTAGCGACAAGGCGCGCGAAGGCACAGCTGCTCGTCCGCCGATGCTCGTAATGACGAGTGGCAACGTGCATGACAACCCCATTGTGATTGACGACGAAGAAGCCTTCGCGAAGCTTGGTGATATTGCCGATGCCTTTGTCGGAAACAACAGGCGCATCCTGGCGCGGTTCGACGACTCGGTCGTGCGCGTGATTCGGGCAGGCAGCGCCGGCGACGCGGTGCAAATGCTCAGGCGTGCCCGCGGTTATGCACCCATGCCGCTTGCGCTTCCCGAGCCGGCAAATGAAGAGGCGCAGTGTGTGTTCGCAGCTGGCCCCGAGCAGAAAAACACATTCACCTTCACGCGCAAGAAAGAGGCCTTTGTCTCACAGCACATCGGCGACATGGAAAATGCCGAGGTGTTCGAAGCGTGGCTTGAAGCCAAAGCCACCTACCAGCGCCTCTTTGATCTTCATCCGCATGAGCTTGTCTGTGACATGCATCCCGAATACATCACGACCAAGTGGGCGCACGAGCAAAGCGCGCTGCATACGCCGCCGCTTCCGTTGTGCGAAGTGCAGCACCATCATGCGCACGTGGTCTCCGTCATGGCGGAAAACGCGCTGGCGGGTGCTGTGTGTGGCATTGCCATGGACGGCACGGGATACGGCTACGACGGCAACATTTGGGGCGGCGAAGTGCTCATCGCCAACGCAAGCGATTTCGAGCGCTTCATCAACTTCGCCTACGTCCCCATGCCCGGAGGCGCCTCCGCCATCAAGCATCCGCTGCAGATGGCATACGGCGTGCTCTGGGAATACGATCTTTTGGAAGAGCCCGGTGCGCGCGCTGCCCTTGAAGCATTGGGCGAAGACCACCTGCACGTGTTGGAGACAATGATCGAGCAGGGGATAAACACGCCGGTCACGTCTTCGGTCGGCCGTCTTTTTGACGCCGCGAGCGCTCTGCTTGGCATATGCACCGAGCCCTCATATGAAGGTGAGCCCGCGTGTTTGTTGGAAGCCGCGCTGTGGGACGGCTTGCGCAACAACGCCTCTCATGCCGTGCCAACGCACACGGAGATTGGTGCGGCAGGAAAGAGCGATACTCACCAAGACGCCGACCAAAATGGCGTACTCGACGCGGATAACGAGAGCGCCCTTTCGCCCTGCACTGATGATCGCGCCTACCACATCGACGTCATCAAAAACGTTGCCACAGAAACTTCCACGGCGCATGACACGTCGGTTGTGCTCTTCGACGCCGCACCTGCCTTCAAGGCGCTGCTGGAAGACTACGCCCAAGGCGTAGACGTATCGGTGATAGCGCGTTGCTTCCATGACGCATTTGTCGAGGCAATCGTGCAGGCCGCTCAGCTCGCACAAGCGCTCTACGGCATTAACCAGGTTGCGCTTTCCGGTGGAGTTTTCATGAATCGCTACCTCATTGAGCAGTCGTTGCAAGGCCTTGAACAGGCAGGTTTTACCGTTGCCATCAATAAAGACCTTCCGCCCAGCGATGGCTGCGTGTCTTATGGCGAAGCCGTGGTATCTTTATCTCGAACTATGAGTGACGAAAGAGCGCGTGAAGGAAGATAAAGATGTGCTTGGCAATTCCGGCAAAGGTTATCGAGCTGTCTGACGATAATCTGGCGACTGTAGACATTTTGGGGGCGACACGCGAGATTTCGCTCGACCTAACGCCTCACGCACAGCTGGGCGATTATGTGCTCATTCATGCAGGCTTTTCTATCGAAGTGGTCGACGAAGCGTTTGCGCAAGAGACGATAGAGCTCATCAAGGAGTTCCCTGAGCTTGCCGATATGCAAGCCTCTGACGCGGAAACGGCCGAGCTCCAGCGCAACGATGCGCAGGCGAATATGCAGGGTATGTTAAGCGCGCTGGCAGAAGAGCTGTCATGACGGACGCCTCTTCCGCGAACGCGGCTGCTGCGGCTGCATCCACCGCGTCTGCGCCCACACCCGCACCCACCTCTTCCGCAGCCGACTCCATGCAAGCCGAACTCGCGGCATTCAAAGATCCCGCCCTTGCGCGCGGGCTCATCTCATCCATTCAGACGTTTGCCAAAAACATCGACCGCGACGTCACGCTCATGGAGGTCTGCGGCACGCACACCGTGTCCATTGCGCGCAACGGCATCCGATCGATCATGCCGGAAAACGTGCACCTGGCCTCGGGTCCGGGATGTCCGGTTTGCGTGACTTCGAATTACGACCTTGACAAGGTGATTGCCCTCGCGCGCATCCCCAACGTGGTCATTGCCACGTTTGGTGACATGACGCGCGTTCCGGGCTCCACGTCAAGCCTGCTCGCTGAGCAGGCGCAAGGCGCGCAGGTGGAGATTGTCTATTCGCCGCTTGACGCTTTGACGATTGCCCGCGAGCGGCCGGATGCCGAAGTTGTGTTTGTGGGCGTCGGCTTTGAAACCACCACGCCTTTGGTGGCCATGGCTCTCAAGCGCGCCGCGAAAGAGAACCTGACGAACTTCAGCGTGTACAGCGCTCACAAAAATATGCCGTTTGCGCTCGAAGCGATCGTGAACGACCCGGCGCTCAACGTTGACGCGCTCATTTTGCCGGGTCACGTGAGCACCATTATTGGTGCCGAGCCCTACGAGTTTTTGGCTTCGCGCTATGGCGTGCCGGGCGTTATCACCGGCTTTGAGCCGAACGACATGCTGCAAGGCATCGCGATGATTTTGCAGCAGCTCGCGGAAGGCCGCGCTGAAATCGAGATCGCGTACTCGCGCTGCGTCATGCGGGAAGGCAATCCTGTTGCGCTTGCCGCTATTGATGAAGTCTTTGAAACCGTGCCTTCCACGTGGCGCGGTCTTGGGGAGATTCCCGCAAGCGGCTACCAAATTCGCGACGAATTTGCCGCTTTCGACGCCATGCGCAAACTGCATCCTGAAGTTGAGCCGACGATAGAGCACAAGGGATGTCGCTGCGGCGATGTGTTGCGCGGCATCATTACGCCGGCAGAATGCCCGCTTTTCAGAACGGTGTGCACGCCTGAGAATCCTATTGGCCCGTGCATGGTTTCATCGGAAGGCAGCTGCTCAGCGTATTTCCGCTACTATTAAAAGCTGCCCTTCCTCACCCTCATTTTCAGAGCCCAATACACCTCATCTTCCTCGCGCGTAATGCTAAAATGTGCTGCATTGTGCGCTTGACGCACGGCGTTGTTATAACCAGCATGTCGAGAGGTGGGACGACATGCGCTTTTGAGGAGGAATTCTCTATGAACAAGAAGTACAAATCTGCGGCTGATCTGCCCAAACCCCAGCCAAGCACCGAGGACGATTTCGGTATTGATGTCAACATCAATCTGGATACGATCCAGGACTTTCTGGACATCGACGGCGTTGTCTATCGCGATATGCGTATGCTCGAGGACAGCTGCGAGTTCGAGAAGGTAGACGGTTTCCGCGAATTGTGCACGTGCGTTGATGGCTATACCGTCACGCCGCTTCCGTACATTTTCGAGCTGGGCCCCATGCGCGTGCCGAGCAGCTATCGCAAAGAGCGTCTGTTTGACGTTGATTACGAAGGCGAAATCAAGGCGCTGGATGTGCGTCCGAACTACGAGGAATCCATGGAGATTCTGGAAAAGCTGTTCCCGAGAGACAAAGTGATTTTCTTGATGTGCGGCGGCGGAGGCTACGCAGCCATGACGCGCTCATGCCTTATCGCACTGGGCTATGACCCCGAAAAGATCTACCACACGGGCGCCGGCTGGGGATTTGACGGATCATGCGCTGATCCCATTGTCACGCCCTGCGACGACGGCACGCGCCTGATCAATACCAATGGTCATACCGTGTGGAGCATAGATTTTTCCAAGCTAACACCTCTCAAAAAATAGAAATCTGAAAGGACGAATATGAAAGTTGTGATTGTCGGCGGCGTCGCCGGCGGTGCTACCGCTGCAGCCCGTCTGCGCAGATTGGATGAGACCGCTGAAATTGTGATGATAGAGCGAAGCGGCTTTATCTCGTACGCAAACTGCGGCCTTCCTTATTACATCGGAGGCGTGATCGAAGACGATGCAGCGCTCACCGTTCAAACGCCGGAGAGCTTTGACGCGCGTTTCAACGTTGATATCCGCGTCCATCAGGAAGTGGTGAGCATTGATCGCGCCGCGAAGACGGTGGTTGTGCGCAATCTTGAAGATGGCAGCGAGTACGTGGAATCGTACGACAAGCTGCTGCTTGCTCCGGGTGCGAAGCCGATAAAGCCGCCGGTGCCGGGCATCGACAACGATCGCATTATGATGGTGCGCACGGTTGAAGATTCCAAACGCGTGCGCAACTTTATTGTGGAGCAGAAGCCGCAACGCGCCGTTGTTGTAGGCGGAGGCTTTATCGGTCTTGAAGTGGCCGAAAACCTGGTCGAAACCGGCGTCACCACAACGCTCGTTGAGCTGAGCCCGCAAGTTCTCCCACCGCTTGATTTCGATATGGCGTGCATGGTTCGCGCGCATCTTGAAGATCGCGGCTTGGATGTGCGTGTTGATACGGGCGTCACCGGTTTTGAGGCGATCGACGGCGGCATACGGGCGCTTCTGTCTGACGGCACGTCGCTTGATGCCGACATGGTTATTATGGGCGCAGGCGTGATGCCGGAAACCAAGCTTGCTGAAGAGGCCGGCCTTGAGCTTGGCATCCGCAAGGCGATTGTGGTGGATTCGCATATGCGTACATCCGACCCTGACATTTACGCCGTGGGCGATGCCGTGCAGGTGAAAAACAGTGTGACTGGGCAAGACGCCCTGATCGCGCTTGCCGGTCCCGCTAACCAAGAAGGACGTGTTGCAGCCACCAATATTGCTGGCGGCGACATGGAATATAACGGCTCGCAGGGAACGTCCATTCTGAAGCTGTTCGATTTGACGGTGGCTTCTACGGGCTTGAGCGAGAAGGCTGCGCAAGCGTCTGATGTCGATTATGACGTGGTCGTGCTTCGTCCTGATTCTCACGCAGAGTACTACCCTGGCGGCACAATGATGACGATGAAGGTTGTGTATACGCCTGACG